>JBLGEO010000024.1:0-7884 GCA_047445235.1 Candidatus Dojkabacteria bacterium
CAGAGTACATTCCATCAATCTTTCCATCATATGGCACAGCTAACTTCGAGGTAACAGTAACTCTATAAAGTCCAACAAGACCTAAAGTGTAAACAAAAGTTAGAGTCATTAGTAAATAAATAGATATCTTCAACTTACGGGATTGCCACATCGCTACGCTCCTCGCAATGACAGCTAATCCAATTGCTCCAAATGGAACTGCGTATATCATGAACCTTTGGCCGTAACTTCCTCCACCCCACCAGGATGGCCAAAATCCGTAAATAATAATCGTAGAGAAGATTGAAACTAAAGCAGCAACTGAAATCAACTTATTCTTTTTATATAAAAGAATTAAACCTGCAATTGCAAAGATAAATATTGGAGAATATATCAACCACCCTCTATAAGGTGAAAACAGCATATTGATTCCGTTGAAGTTTGTTAGGTCAAAATTCTCAGTTCTTACAACACTGTAACCCGAGGCAATAATTCCTCCATAAGATACAAGATTATATGCAAACCAAACTAACATCATAGGAATTCCTCCAGCTACAAAATATCCTAAAGATCTCCATTTTCGAGTCAGTAAGAAAAACAATCCTATAACAACTCCAAGAGGAAGCAGAGTAGGTCGAATCAGAAAAGATAAGCCTACTGCTAAACCCATCGAGAGTAATAGCCGACGACTCCGAGGTTCCTTCTTTAATTTAACTAGTGGATAAACAATCGCACTAATCGCAAATATCTCGTAAATGTGTGTAAACGAAGGACCTAAAAAAACATACCAGATTGCAAAGCTGGAGATAAAACTTGTTCCAGTTGAAAGTATTGCCGTTTTATCCTCAAAACCTAAAAGTTTGAGTGTTTTGAAAATCAAGATTAAGGAAACTAACGCAAATGTCATTGCAGTAAATAAAGCCGCAAGCCCTTCGTAAATTGTATGGCCATTGTAAGCCATAAAGTAATCGTTGTAGATTGTTTTATCTCCTTTAAAGAAGTTTGCAATTATCAATCCTGGTAACTGAACTATAGCTACACCTGGAGAACATACGGAAATATAATTCCCTTGATAGGTTTCCTTAACATGCTCCATGTAATCATAGTATTCAGGTTTTTCAGTATTTATAAAGCTATTTTTATCGATCAAGTTTTTGGAGATTGTGTAATAGCACCACTCATCAGAACGATAGAATGGCTCGCCTTGTGTTATAAATAGGAAAGCAAATACAATAATCGTGAAGACTAATGCTTTCTTAGGAGTTAATAGTGATTTCAGAAATTTCTTCATATTACTGATTTTATCATTCTCAATCACTCGAGTCATTTTAAATATCCAAATTCCGTTATATAATCTTTGAATGTCTACAATTAGGAAAGCAGAGTTAAAAGATTATTCTGCAATAAAAAATCTTATGCTTATTGGTCTTAAAGAAGACCCTACTGCATTTTCTGTTTCCTTCGAGGAATATGAACCTAACTCAGAATACTGGTGGATGGGATATATTAATCCATTCTTAACTAGTGTTTTTCAAGAAATGTATTTGTCTTTTGATGGTGCTAACCTTGAGGGAATGGTGGGAATTACTTACGACAATAAACAAAGGAAAAAGCATATTGCAAATTTTGTCTGGTTTTATGTAGAAAAATCTCATAGAGGTAAAGGGATTGGAAGAGCACTAATTGATAAAGCTCTCGAAGTTTTATCTACTAAAAAAGAAATTACAAAACTATCACTTCTTGTTGTTGCTACACAGGAAAAGGCTATTGAAATCTATAAAAAAAATGGATTTGAAATTAATGGAACTCTAAAAAAAGAACTCAAAATTTCTTCTGAGTTCTTTGATGTTTTGATTATGGAAAGGGTTAAGGAATATTAAGCGGAATGTAAGCAATTGTTGCATCATCTTCTGGATCTACAGGTGTCTCTGATCCGTTCAATTTAACTCCATCCGTAGTAACAAGTGCAATTGCATCTTGTGGCAAATTTGATACCGCAGTAATTCTAGCACTATAGATTGAACCTCCTGGCCTTACAACATGAGCTAAATTTTTCTTATCTTGAGGTGAATTCCCATAAAAGTACATATAAGTAGTATATGTAGTATTAGGTGTATGTAGCTTGTTTGGTACTTGTGGGGAATCGTTGGTTTCAAAAAGATCTGATACAGGTATAAAATCATTGTTTGACAACATTACAGCTACATGGCCAGAGTCGTGCAGATTACCTATTTGAATAGATACTAATGTTGTCATATCTTCATCTTTCACAGGGATCGTGAAAGATAATGATCCAAGTGCATTCCACTCACTCCTCCTCTTGAACTCACTTTCATATTTCTCACACCATATTAAAAATTGTTCTTGAAAGTCTTTCAATAAATCTTCTAATTCTTGTGCACCGATCTTGAAATTATCTTGTTCGTGTGAGGCAAGAAGCTGGACTACAGTTGAAAATCTTTCATTCATTCCAGCAATATTTGCTTGCATAGCAATCTCGAAAAATTTTAGGTAATTTGTAACAAATTCATCGGAAGAAGATATCTTCTTATTCCCATTAGCATCTACGATCCATGTTGCACCGTCTGGCATTACCGTCATTATGCAATTAATATTATTCAATTTTACAGTTAGTATACCATCTTGATTCTCATGTTTTTTTTCTGGGTTCTCAGTTTGGATCTTAGATGTTATTGCAAAGACACCGTCTTGTTCAATCTTCTTTGTATCCTCAGCATTTCTTTCTATGAATCCTTGTGCAATATATGGTAAACGAGTTACAAAAGACATATTCATTGGTGAAAGGTTTTCTACTGCAGCCTTTTTTAAACCCTTTGTCATATTTGACAAAGTTTGACCTAATCCTCCAAATGCCATATTAAAAATTTTAACCAATATTATTTAAAAAGAATTCCACTAACCATGGAAACCATCTATACACCAAGTATATCACTCTTATGTAAAATGGAACATATATTTTATATGTATTTGTAAATAATGCTCTGTAAACAGCATTTGCAACAGAGTCAGCAGACGACATAGTAGTTTCATCTGAGTTTATTCCACCTCTTTTCCAAAAAAAAGTATTTATTCTTCCAGGATGAAGAGAGCTTACCTTAACATTATTCTTTAGTAACTCTCGCCTTACGCTTGAGGTAAAACCAGTAATTGCCCACTTTGTAGCAGCATATACAGAGAAACCTGGTACTGGAACTAAACCTGCTACAGAAGAAGTCATAATAATATGACCATATTTTTGTTTAACCATAATCTCTGAAGCATATTTAGTGACTAATATCATTCCCAAAACGTTTACATCTACTAGAGTTTTTATTTTAGAAGATTCTTGTTCAAATATTTTTCCATCAAAACCTAATCCTGCATTATTAAACACAGCATCTAATGTTCCAATATCTTTAAACATATTTTTAATATCGTCTTCTTTTGTAACATCACAAACTACAACTTTAACCGAAGAGCCAAGTTGTTCACACGAGGTTTTAACAGTATTGAGATCTTTTAGATTTCTGGCAGCAAGAATTAAATTGCATTTATCTTTTGCAAATCTTAAGGCTGCAGCTTTTCCAATCCCACTAGAAGCACCTGTAATTAGAATTGTTTTACCAGTTAATTTCATATATCGTCATTTTCAGAATTATCTTTGGGAGGTTCTTCGTTCTCAAATCTTTCTTCAAAGGGTTTATCTTTTTTTAACATTTGTGAAAATAGCCCCCTTTTTTGATACTTTGGCTTTTCCATTTCTTCTGCGTCTTCGGCAATCTCATCCCATTCCTCCAATTTGGATTTTGGTTTTTGAATACTTACGACTGCAAAAAGAATCAGGAATAAAATTCCATTAAATAAGAAAGAACCACAAATTAGTATTGTTAAATTAATAAGAAAACCAGAGTTATTTACATTTTCAACTGGCTGACTAACAACAGGATTTGTAGTTAAATAGTAACCTTTGCATTTTGACTTATCCCATGTAGTTGCTGGATCTACTGCACTTGTCTCGCATGGCAAAATGTCAACTGGAGAAAAAAAGACAATTAGTACCGATGCAAAAAAAATTATCAAAGGGATAACTAGAAGGAGTCTTAAATTTCGTTTCATTTTTGATTTTTAACTCCTGTAAGTGTACATCATAAATTATGAGATTGCCATAATTAACTACACTCAGGGCAAGCTATATCAACCATATCGCCTTTATCTAATTCTATCTTCAATAGCTTTCATTGCCTCAATAATCCAAGGAGAAATTCCATCTATAAATACTATTTGATTTTTAAATTGCATCCTTGCTACCTCGTCGAACTTGTTTCTAATCTGTCCCTTCTTCTGAACTAGTAAAACAAATCCTCCCTCTTCAATATAATCAATAGAGTAGCCATCCTTTTGCCAAATTAAAGGTTTATCTTGTTCTTCGTCTATATATATCACCTCGTCCATAGTCCATTCTCCCTGTTCTGCAATCCTTTTTGTAGCTGCATTATCGCTTTGTAATCTATAAATCCCAGATTTTAATTCTTCCTTGATTGTAAAACCATCAGTTTTGGACCTTAAGAATATTTGCCCACCTTCCAAAAGACTCAACTTTTCAAAAGGTGAAATCTCAAAATCAATATCTAACCATTCAGCTAAGTTTATTAATGCTAATGGAATATGGCTCTGTGCTATTTCTAATTTCGTCTGCATTGGGATATTAGCAGTTTGCCTAGCATTTATCTCAATCACATAGATCTTATTATCATTTAAAACCAAATCGATTCCGTACAAACCCCTAAATCCATCTTTCTGCATTATTTCTCCAATCTTCTTTGCCACTTTAAATATTGATTGCCTCATCTCTTCAGTTGGACTTTTATATCCATGGCTCCAGTCGTTCCCAATAGTTGATCCCTCGCCTGGAGTTAGTGCTTTAATTCCAGTAATTTGATATTGAAGTCCTGCTACAAAAACTCCCTTCTTGGTAACGCAACCATTAACAGTGTATGGGTTGCCTTCAATCATTTGAGAAATTTTTACTGTATTTCCTTCTAAATGTTTTTTTATAAATAGAAAACCAGGTTCACTTTCTACAAAATGAGTTCCTGTCCCTGTGTGAGCTCTATCTTCTTGTACAACAAACTTATCTGTAGCCAAGTCTCCTTTTAGGCTTTCCCAAGTTACCTCAGAAATGTTTGTAATAACTGCCTTAGGAGTTGGAATATTATTGTCTGTAAAGACTTTATACTGGCTTAATTTACCTTCAAATTTTCTATTTAAATCTGCAGAACTATTTAAAACTGTACCTCCAAGTTCTTCTAATACAGAGATAGCTGGCTGATTAAAATGAAAGAACTGTGCGTAAAATTTATTTGGAGCTTTAGATTTAATCCACTTAGAAATTTTTTCGTTCTTTACTAGTTCTAAAGTAGAATCACTTTTTAAGTCAACTCCTTCATCTTGAAGCGTAAGTATGTCTCCATCTTTAACACTCTTTAAACTTTCAGAAATGTAACTAGATTCTATAGAAGCAACATAGTAGTTCTTCAGTACAGATTCAAGTCCCAAAGATCTTTCCATGTCTCTAGAAAAGAAAAATAAAGGAGCATCTTTAAGCTTTAAATTTACTTGTTCAATTAATTTCTTTGTATGTGGGTTCATAAAAAAGCTGTTATATATAGTAAGTTTACTCATAATAGAAAAGAAATACAAAGAGATTTTAGTTATACTTACATTAGTAATTATTAAAGATTATTTATGAACGAAACAAGTATTTTAAGTTCAATTAGAAAAGGGCCTGGAATAAACAAAGTCATAATGTTTTTAATCTACTCAGACTTTTTTATGCAAATGGGTTGGGGTTTAATAAATCCAATTATTGCAGTATTTATAACTAATCAAGTAGCAGGTGGTGATGTTGCAGTTGCTGGTATTGCTGCCTCAATAGTAATGATTACCCAAGCTCTAGTACAAATTCCAGTTGCTAGATGGATAGATTCCAAGAAAGGAGAACTAGATGACTTTAGATTAATGATACTTGGAAGTGTCATAACCGCGATTTCTGCTGGATTATTCCTTTTTGTAACAACACCATTACATATTTACATTCTTCAATTATTTTATGGAATTGGTTTAGGCTTGGTCTTCCCAGGCTACGTAGCAATTTTCACTAGACATATAGACAAGAATAGAGAAGGATTTGAGTGGACACTTTATTCAACATTTGTAAACCTTGGCACTGCTTTCACTGCAACATTGGGAGGAATCCTTGCAGATCAGTATGGTTTTAAATATATTTTTGCTCTAGCCTTTGTACTAGCAGTAATTGGAGTAATCTTCTCAATTGGAATTCACTCGAATTTGAGGAAGAAATAAAGCAAAACCGTTAACTAATGGTATAATTAACAAATATTAAAGAGATCCCTCGACTCCGCTCGGGATGACAAATATTTATGGAAAATCAGGAAGTATCACCAGAATTTAAAGGAATGGTTTATTCTGCTTTAAACGAAGCATTCGATGAAGTCGGGAATAAAGTTGAGGGAATAAACACGAAATTTGAAGCTGCTGCTGAAATTCATGGCAATAATAAAAATCCACAAGGAACTGCAAATGTCCAAGTAGGGGTTCAAAATCTTTTAATTACATTACTTCTTCAACTTGCAAAACAATTAGGTTTAAAAGAAGATGAATTAGAAAAAGTTTTTGACGAAGTTCTTAAATTAATCCACAATTATAAAAATAAAAAAGGCGAAGCATAATTAGTTACGAGTTCCTGGTTACAAGTTACAGGTTGAATAACCGAATCTCAGAAAAAATCTACAAATATCATGAAAACTCCAAAAGAAATAATAAAAGAGAATAATTTGCTGGTTATAACTCCTACACAGACAACAAAAACTGCAGAACAAGCTGCTAAAGCATTAGAATGTTTTGTTGGACAAATAGCAAAATCTCTAATTTTTAGAACTAAATCTGGTAAATCAATCTTAGTAATTTGTGCTGGAAATCATAGAGTAAGTTTCGATAAACTAACAAGTTTAGTTAACGATTCAGTTTTAAAACCTGATGCAGATTACGTTAAAGGTTTAACAGGACTTAGTATAGGAACAATCACACCTTTTGGATATTTCACAGATTTTCAATATTTTGATGAAGATTTATTAAAGTTTGGTTTTATTTACCCTTCAGCGGGAGTAGGACAAAGTTGTTTTGAAGTGGACTCAAATTTACTTGTAGAACTATCTGGTGCAACAGTTGTAGATATTAAAGAATAAAAATGAATTACGATTTAATAATTATTGGAGGTGGAGCAGCAGGACAAATGGCTGCAATTTCGGCTAAAAGAAAGAACCCAGAACTTAAAGTAGTCATACTAGATAGAACTTTCGCACTAGGTAGAAAAATCTTAGTTTGCGGTGCAGGAAGATGTAATATTACAAATATTAATTTAGATAAAAATATTAAAGACCACTATTATTCATCTAATCCAGAATTCCCAGAGAAAATCTTAACCCAATTTGGATATCAGGATATTGTTAAATTCTTCGAAGATTTGGGAATCGAACTTTATGTAGAAAGAAAAACCAATATTGGAAAGTTATTCCCAATTACAGACTCTGCAAAAACAGTAACAGCACTTTTAGAAGACGAGCTTGAAAGATTAAATATAGATATCCATTTGAATACAGATGTAACAAAGATTGACGAATTACGAATTACGAATGAAAAGAATAAGTTTGAACTTACAGCTTCTATTTTAAATCCTGAGGGTAAAGAAATTGGTCACTCGTCATTCGTCACTCGTAATTTGATTATATCTGCTGGTGGAAAAACATACCCAGCACTTGGATCTAATGGATCTGGATACAACTTAACAGAATCTTTTGGTCACACTATAATTAAACCTGTCCCATC
>JBLGEO010000025.1:0-6855 GCA_047445235.1 Candidatus Dojkabacteria bacterium
TGCCAGGAATAATCTCAACTTTTGTGCTATCCATTTATATAATGTTAAAGAGTTCTATGTATTCTTGTTTTAGTGATATTACTCTACTTTAATACCACCAGCATTTTCTAAAAAATCTAAGAACTCATCTTCGATTTCATCTATACCAGAAACTTTTTTAAATTCTTCTTTATTGGCTCTTACAATTTCTACAAGCGATTTAACATCCTTTTCCTTTAATATTGCTCCATCGTTAGTAACATAAGTTGTATATTCTGCAGGTTCGTCTGGCTTCCATCCTTTTAGCTCTGCTTGTGCTAGCAAAGAAGACCACCATGTAGCATTACATTCCTCACCAACCTTATCTTTAACTGATTCTAAGAACAAACTCATAAAAGCTAATTAATAAATATTAGGTTATTTTACAATATTTTAAGAAAGTAGCTTATAAAAAAACTTTGGTATCCCATAGACTTCTTTTATGATAAATTCGCTAAGAACTTCAAACATAATTCTATGGATGATTTATTCTCTTCAAAAGTAGATCTTCCTGTAAAGGAACTAGAAGGTTTCGATCTAGTATTGGAACAGATGCTTTCCCAACCGCAATATCAGAGCTGGGTACAAATGGTGAACACGGCTGGAGCGCTGACACTTTCACTTTTAAGAGAAGTATTATCTGAGGCAACAGATTTTGAATATTTACATTACTCTATTACAGAAGCCTTAGTTGGAGCATCTATAGATACTTCTTTCTCTAACGCAGAAGAACTAGTTAAACTACCACTTAAAAAAAGAATTACAGATCAAGACACATTTTCTGCATTTATTACCTTATCCGGAGAGACCAAGATTATAAATAAGAAACTGGAAAGAATATTAAGTATTATTACTGAAAGAGACCTGGCTTTTTTTAAATATTTTATTGCAGAACTAGATAAGAGAGGCATCACACTAAACGGAATGGATGAGAACTTTGACCTTTTATTAGATTTATCTAGATTAGATGCACTTCCAGAGGGTTTATCCCAAGAGAACCTACCATTACTTCTTCAAGTCTATCCTCCAAGAAGAAAAGAGACCAGTTTTTATAAAATCTTTTCTTATTACGGAGAGGAGCAAGCTGGATTACTAAAACAACAAATATCCGAAGGAAGTAGAGGATTAACTAAGGAAAATGCTGATATATCCAGAGATGTGATGGGACATATAGGTAAAGTACTACAAAATCTTATATATACTCAACTATGGGAAGGAAATATAACCGAAATTCCGAAGGAACTACAGCCTTTTGTTAGTGCGAATAATGAAGTAGATAAGAGCTCTAATATGTGGGATAAGTTCGAAGGAGGTAAAGCTACAGACTATTTCAAAAAATTATTTGATAACGATGAAAGTTGTGAGTACGCCTATAGATACACATCCGAGATAATTGCATGGTGGATTATCTCAAAACTTTTAAAACCAACACTCCGAAACTATGGTGTTGATTATAACTTAGAATACATCAATGGAATTGAACTTCAAAAATGGTTAGTTAAGTATGCTCAGATAGATTTATCTGGAATTATAACTGGGTTTACCCAATCAACTATTTCAGATCTAATTTATGAGTTAGAGTATTTTCTAGAAGGTTTTAAACATGACCACAGATCTTTTCCAGATGAGAGAGAGACTCTTGTAGATAATATTCCTCAAACAAAACATCTCTTACCAAATGCCGTTCTAGAAATTGTTTCGGGTTGGTTAAGGACAGAACATTCGGGATTAACTCGATCTGTGACATCCAGTCTGATGGGATTAACAAGAGTTATAAATGCAGATTTTATTAATACACTTAGAAGAGGAACCTACTTTACTGAGTTTGCAGTTCCGTCTGATCACGATACTAACCAACGTTGTGATATTGTAATTCTTCCAGAAGAAATTGATATAGAATATCCGACTTGGAATGACTTCAATTCAGCGGATCTTCTTGAAATAAAACTTGTACAAACACTTTCTGTTACACCATCAAAGAAGTTTCTTGCCCAAATTGAAAAATATATTCGTAATATTCGAAAAGTAAATCCTAATATAAAAATAAAGCCTCTGCTTTTAGAAGTATCTGGAATGGGAATTAAATTAACAGAGGTTTCCAAATATTTAGAGGAAATTTAGTAAGATTATGCGACATCAATAATTTCAGTTCCCTTATGCCATTTCTCATCGTTAAAAACTTCTCTTGGATGGTAACCAATTTTAGGACTATCTTGAATACCAAGATCAGTATATCTTTCGGAAGGTTCAAACTTACAGTGCAAAGATAACCTCATAACTCTATACTCATTATGATCATTTTTAAAACGCAGACTAGAACTTGAAGTTTCATCCCAAAGATATACTGAACCTCTCTCGGTTAAGATTATGTATATATGAAGATCTCGTAAATCTAAATTTTGTAGAACATCAAAAAGATCCATTCCTCCATCTACCACTACTTCATCTCCGTCCTGTACAATTCTATTTACAGATTGAAGATATTCAAATACCCTAGTAACACCTTTAATAAATTCAGGTGAATCTGAATACTTGGCTGAGTCAATTATTGATTGTACTTGTGGTTGGAATCTGATTTGATCCATTATTAGAAATTAACTTTATACTTTTTTACTATTGTATCAGTAAGTGATCCATAATTTAAGATTGACTCTGTTTATTATTTCTTGACAATCTAAATTAAACAATTTAGTATATGAACGCATATTCATACTTTCATACATTATGCTGACAAAATATTTAAAAACAACAAGTATTCTAAAGCTTTTGAGTGACCCTACTAGGTACCGTCTTATAGAACTGCTAAATACAACGAACGAAGAACTTTGCGTATCTGAAGTTGCAAAAAGACTAAATATAAGCCAATCTACAACATCACATCAGTTCGCAAAACTGGAAGACTTTGGCCTTGTAACGCCAATTCGATACGGTCAAATGATTTGTTACAAACTTAGTGAGAACAAAGAAGTAGAGAAGATTAAACAAATTCTTGTTATGTTTACTATATGACTCTTCAATTTTAACTAAAATCATATGCAAAACTCGAAAAAGTCAAAAATTATATTAATTATCTTATTAGCTTCTTTTGTTCTAATTATTATAGGCATTATTGTTTTTGTTAGTAGTTATCAAAAACCACTAATGATTGATGAGCCTCAGCAAACGATCATGAGCGAACCTGTTTCTGCACCAACAGATAATGTAATGCATGAGGAATCTATGATGAAACTGGAATCTACAAGTAAACCTGGAGAATACATTCCTTACTCAGTAGATAAACTAACTCTCAAGAAAAATGTAATATTTTTTGCAGCTGGTTGGTGTCCAACATGCCAAGCTTTAAACAAAGCAATCAATGGTGATTTAAAAGCAATACCAAATGATTTAACTATTTTAAAGGCAGATTACGATACTGAAACTGCACTTAAACAAAAGTATGGAGTTACTTATCAACATACATTAGTGCAAGTCGATAACAGTGGGAATCTAATAAAAAAATGGAGCGGTAGTTATTCGATAGATGAAATAGTTAACCAATTAATATAACTTTATGCAATATATATTTCTTTCATTTGTAGCAGGAATTTTAACCGTTCTATCCCCATGTGTTTTTACATTACTTCCAGTAATTTTAGGAGGATCCTTGGAAAGTACTAAAATCAAAAGGCCAATTACAATAATTTTATCTCTTATGTCTTCTATTTTTCTTTTTACTTTAATCCTTAAGGCTAGTAGCGTTTTAATTGGTGTACCTCAGCAAACTTGGAATATTATTTCTGGAGGTATATTAATTATTTTTGGTCTTATTACTTTATTTCCAGAAGTATGGGGAAAGTTCTCTTTAAAAATTGGTTTTATAACTAAAAGTAATAAGTGGTTTGATAAAAGTACCAAGAGAGAGGGTCTCCTAGGTGATATTTTTGTTGGTGCAGCACTTGGTCCAGTGTTCTCCAGTTGTAGTCCAACTTATGCGATTATTTTAGCAACAGTACTTCCAGTAAATCTTGCTGCGGGAGTTATCGACCTATTGTTTTATGTAGCTGGACTTGGACTTGTGTTACTGCTAATTAGCTATTTTGGTCAAAAATTAATCAAAAGGTTTAAATGGGCGGTTAATCCAAAAGGTTGGTTTAAAAGGATTATTGGAGTAGTTTTCTTAATAATTGGATTGGCAATCATAACTGGTTTTGACAAACAATTTGAAACATATCTGCTAGATAACGGTTACTTTGATGTTACAAAGATAGAGATCAATGCATTAAATAGTAACAACTCTTCTAGTGCCAACAGTAACTCAGTTGCCAAAGAAGTTACTTTAAATGTTGCAAAACCATATCCTGCACCAGACTTCAAAAATATTGAGAACTGGATTAACTCTCAACCACTAAGTATAAAAGATCTAAAGGGAAAAGTTGTATTAATTGATTTCTGGACATACTCTTGTATTAACTGTTTAAGAACATTACCTTATTTAAAGGACTGGTACACAAAGTATAAGGACCAAGGCCTTGTAGTTATAGGTGTGCATAGTCCGGAATTCTCTTTTGAAAAAGTTAAAGAAAATGTGGAAACTTTTGTGAAAGATAACCAAATTACCTACCCTGTTGCTCAAGACAACAACTTCGGTACTTGGACAAACTATCAAAACCAATACTGGCCAGCAGAGTATTTTATAGACAAGAATGGAAACGTTGTAAATACACATTTTGGCGAAGGAGAATACGATATGAGTGAGAATGTAATTAGAAAGTTACTTGGACTAGATGCTGATGCAAATGCAAAAACTAGCGAAGTTCCAGTTTCTCAAAATCAGACTCCCGAGACATATTTAGGTTATGATAGGGGGCAAAGCTTTCAAAACGGTACGGAATTTTTACCAGATCTTAATGCAGAGTATAAATTAAGTGAAAGCGTTTCCCCAGACTTTTGGACAATTGGTGGCTTGTGGAAAATTACTAAAGAAGAAATTATATCGCAGGAGAACAATACAATTCTAAGATTTAAATTCTCAGCTAAAAATGTTTATCTTGTTATGGGTTCTACTTCTAGTCTTAAAGTACAAGTTAAATTAAATGGTCAAGTTGTTAACCAATATACTAAAGGAATGGATGTTGACGATCAGGGTTTTGTAACAGTGGACGGATCTAAACTTTATACTTTAATTAATTTACCCAGTTTTGAAACTAACCAACTTCTTGAACTTGTTCTTCCCAAAAGTGTAAAATTAAATGCATTTACATTTGGAAGTTAAAACTTAAAAAAGTATCGCATTAAGAGAAGTGAAACTATTCTGGATTGATTAATGAATAGATTAGAACACTTTTACAGTCTTTTCTTCTAGAATTCATCTTTAATTCACATACGTCGTTTAATATTAAATCAATAATTTATTAGAAATGTTTATATGCAAGAAGAGAAAAAAATATCAATACCATTAATAATCGGAGGTCTAGTTTTAGTAATAATAGTAGGAGCTGGTGGAATATTAATTGCTGTTAACCAAGCCAACTCGGCAAACAATGCAACTACTGGCCAGCAAATTGAGTCTATACCAAATGTAGCAGATACGATTGGAACGACTACAACTACGACACCTCCTGTGGCCGTTAATACTACTTATAAGAATGGTACATATACAGCTTCAGGTTCTTATATCTCTCCCGGAGGAGACCAATCTATTGATGTGAACTTAACCATTGCAAACGATACGATTACAGCAGTTACAGTTACTCCTAGAGCTTCTGATGAAGAATCTGCAAGATATCAGAGCAAATTCGCAAGTGGCATTTCTTCTGCTGTTGTAGGAAAGAAGCTAAGTGCTACTAGCGTTGGGAGAGTAAATGGTTCTTCTCTAACTGGAACTGGGTTCAACTCTGCATTAGCTAGAATTAAATCTCAAGCTCAGGCATAAAAATATATGACAAACATTGAATTTGAAGCCATTGGTACACATTGGTTTATAGAAATCTACGACGAATTAGATCCTAACGATTTAGAGGATTTAAAGACAAAGGTAGTTGAGTATTGTTCAGAATTTGAAAATAAATATTCCCGATTTAAAGAACATAGTATTGTCTCAAAGCTTAATCGAGAAAAATTACTCCATAAACCTTCCAAAGAGTTTATAGAAATTTTAAACCTAGGAAAAGATGCTAAAACGATTTCAGATGGGCACTTTGATATTACTGTTGCAACAGTTTTGGAAAATCTAGGTTACGACTCGAACTACAGTTTTGAATCTAAAAATAATATTGTTGAAAAGAATTTGAACTTTGATAAAGATAAAGTAATTCTAAGTGAGAACACAAAGATAGATCTTGGAGGAATTGGTAAAGGTTACTTAGTAGACAGAGTTGCTGACGTAATAAGAACTGAGGGAGTAAAACACTTCTTTATAAATGCAGGAGGAGATATATTTGCAACAAGTAATTTTGAAGATTCAATTGAATTTACTTTAGAGAATCCTTTTGCATTAGACGAAATGATTGGTACTATCGAAATTCAAAATAGATCACTTGCTTCGTCCTCCGGAAAAAGAAGAAAATGGAAAGATCAAAAAACTGGTAAAGAGTCTAATCATTTAGTGGACATGAGAAATGAGGAGAATGTATCTGAGGTTGCGGGAGTATATATTGAAGGAGCTACTGCAACAAATGCAGATATCGCAAGTACATGCTTATTTATATCTCCTCGTGAACTTTATGATAATATAGCGAAGTTTTATGGAATTGAATATTTGGTAGTTATGGAAGATAAATCTTTTATAAAATCGGATAAATATAATGGTAAACTAGTAAAAAGTTAATAAAAATTTATGAATCGAAAAGCAATACTCTA
>JBLGEO010000026.1:0-6384 GCA_047445235.1 Candidatus Dojkabacteria bacterium
CCCAGTGTCCAGAAACCTTATATAAATCAGTTTTTGTAATATGAGGAATCTTAACTTGCTCAAATCCAGCAGCTCTTTGTAGAGATTCTGAAAAATTTGCTAACTGCTGCCAAATGTATGTTCCTTTTGGTGTAAATAATGGTAAACCAGATCCTACTAGATCTGAGAAAGTAAATAGGTCTAATTCTTTTCCAAGCTTTCTATGATCTCTCTTTTTAGCTTCTTCGAGCATATTTAAGTATCCATCCAAAGCTTCTTTAGAATCGAATGCAGTTCCATAAACTCTAGATAACATTTCGTTCTTTGCGTCTCCTCTCCAATATGCACCAGCAACAGATAGAAGTTTGAATGCTTTAATCTCACCAGTCTTCTCTACATGTGGACCTTTACAAAAGTCTACATAACGATCTCCTGTCCAGTAGACAGTTAGTGTTTTTTCTTGTGCATCAAACTGATCAATCCATTCTAATTTGAAAGGATTGTCTTTAAACATTTCCTTTGCTTCTTCTCTAGAAATTTCCTTTCTTGTGATTGGTAAATCTTTATCTATAATTTGCTGCATTCTTTTTTCTATCTTTGGAAAATCATCTTCAGAAATTTTTACATCCCATTTTGCATCGTTAGCAAATCCGACATCTGATATATGTGCGACTCCAAGCTGAACTTTATTTCCGTAAAGCTCTTTAACTGCTTGTGCGAATACATGCTCTGCAGAATGTCTAATTTTATATAAATTGTCTTCGTTATTCATGATTTATTATTTTTAAAATTTATTAAAGTCTATAAATATTTCTTTACTGAAACGCTTTCAATAAATATTTCAAAGTTACTATAACCTTTACAATAAACAGGTAAAAAGACCTTATTTTTCCCCTCGCCTATTGAAGGAACTACACATCCTCTTGTATTATAAGGGAAAAATAAAAAGGCTAAAATTCCAATAATAGCTATTATTAATAATAGAATTGAAATAAGTTTATGTTGTTTTATTTTTTGAATCAACTAATGAAATGATAATTTTCTTTATTATACTAACGAAATGAATGGAATTACAGGTTATTTTTTTGATATAGTGAAGTCCCCATTACGGGGTTGTAGTTGTTGCGAAGATTGTTATAATTCCGATTACTTTATACATACACCGATTATCTTAATTTGAAGGGAATTTGTCAATATGAACTTAATAAGAGTTGAGTTTAAAAGCCAAGGAAAAAATAATCTAGCTAAAGTTTTTAAACTTATGGCTGGGGATATCCTAAGTGAAGATCAAGATTTCCCAAACTATGAACAACTAGCAGGAGTAATTAAAAGATTTTCTGAAGAAATAAAAACACGTTCAGATAATTACGATGTTGAGATGTCTTCTAAAATAAGACGATTACTGAATAGTAAAAAGAAACATTTCACATTTAGAACTCAAGAGATAATCAATCTTATCTTCAATGATACTAAAATAAGAATACTTCCAGAAAGTGATACTGATAAGGAAGTTGCGATATCTCCAATTGGACTTGCGAAGGTTATTTACAACATGCACCTTACTGATGAGGTTTTTAAATTTATAAAAATAAACGAGGATACTTTTGGCCCAAATAGGCTGTATAACATCTACTTACTATTAGTTGGGATAGATGCTGCCTTTGATAAGTTTGATGAGCGAGCAAGCCTATACAGTTACGATGTGTTCGGTAATAAAGAAAATTACGATTCATATAGAGAGCTTATGGGGATCATTATTAATGTTCTAAAAGGCACACTTCTAGAGAAACATATCTTCCCAGAAAGTTGACTTGATCTAACCTTTCTGCCAAAATTCCTTAACTATTAAATAACTAAAAATGCATGTTGAAGAAACAAATACGAACTTAGGCTTACAAGAAAAACCACATGAAGGACAACAGCTTTTCATGGAGGTTGATGGAGTAAAATGGGCAAGGTTTCCAGTAAAAACAAGATTAGCCTTAATTTATGAAGATTTGGACAAATTTGTCGAAGAACATGCAAAATCTTTCTACAAAGATGGAGATATTTTTTGCTTAGCTTCTAAAGTTGTAAGTATTTGCAAAGGATATTATGTAAAAGAAACTGATATTCATGTAACAGCATTTGCAAGATTCCTTGTAAGATTTGTAAAAAAGTGGCCACACGATCCTGGATTTGCTATTCCTCAAAAAATTCAATTAGCTATGGATATTGTTGGAATTCCTAGATTTCTATTTGCTATGGTTGGTGGAGTTGTTATGAAAGCTCTTGGAAAGCCAGGATACTTCTACATTCTTGCTGGGCATAATATTGGAGGAATCGATGGATTTGTTCCAGAAATGTATCCAGAACCACTTAGAGGATATGGTTTCTTAACACCAGAACATGCAGATGACGATGCGGAAGAGATAGAACAAAAGCACGGATATAAAACTGCAATTCTAGATGGAAATAATATTGAAAATATTGTTCTTGGAATGAGTAAGTCCCTAAAAGCAGAAATGACTAAAGAGAAGCTTCTGGAAATTATTAATGGAAATCCTCAAGGACAAAGTGGAAATACTCCTATTCTTTTATTGAGGAAGGTTTAGGATTCTTCATCAAAGATGCCTTCAGTGCTTACTCCTGCAATGTGCTCAGCGATAAAGGTAGGTATGAGTCTTTTTAAATCCACCACATATTCGTTTGAAGAAATTTCAATTTCTAAGTTAAAACTGTAAGTTGAAAGTCTTATTATATCTAGCTTCACATCTTCACCAGATATAAATTTTTTAGTAACTTGGAATAATTCTAAAAGACCATCTATAGGTTCTAAAAAGTGGTCAAACTTTTTCTTACCTTTATTTCTTTCTAGATTTTTAATAATCTCGTTAATGGAATTTATATCAAGATCTATCATAATATGAGTTAGTTTTATTATTGCAATCTTTTCGTTACTAAAACCTAAAAGTTCAGCAAACTCTTTTGAAGTCATATGCACTAGCTTTTCATGTTCTTCTAGAAAATGATTGAATATTGCAATAGCCCATTCTTTATTTTTTTCTAATGGCTTAACATCTTTTAAAAGCAATGATTTTATTAGCAAAGTATAAATCTCAAGAAAAAAACTTTGAAGTGGCATCGACTCATCTGCATCTAGATGTGTTTTAGCAAAATCTTCGCCAATAAATTGCATAGTTTTAAGTGTATTTTCGTGAGGATTTGAAAACCTTTCATCTATAAGCATACCTACTTTTTTAAGAAAGGACATATTTATAACTCTTTCTCCATCGATTTCTTCGTATCGTAACGTATACACATGAATAAGTTCTTCAGCGATTATTGCATAAAATTCTTCGCTTGAAAGTAACTCTGATAAAGAATTTAAGTTCTTTAACATTTTTTCAAGATTTATAAACACAGCAAAGTTTGATGGTAAAGATGTTCCTAAAACAGCCTTTTCTGTTTCCTCTGCAGGGATCGAACGAATTAAATTAATATTGAAACTATCAGTCAAAAAGAATGTCGGATTTGGAAAATTGTCAGGAACTCTAAACTTATCTCTTACCACACCGTTTATTTCTAATAAGATTCTCCAAAAGGTTTGAATTTGACCATCTAAATTAGTATCGAAGTTCACATCCATTATTTTATGGTGTGTGTCACTTAATTCATTATTAACTGTATAAGTTATATCTGAATTACCAAAATAGTCTATTTTTAAATTGTTATCAATATTATTCATAGGATAGGATTTTACCACCTGTTACCCTCTTTCGGCAACGAGTTTAGAAATGTTGCACACACCTTCTTATGTTATTTAGAAACCTAAACTTCAACAAAAGTGAGTAATGTAACTCTTAGTAATATAACTGACAGGAAAAAATTAGCGGTGGTAATGTCATAAAATAAAATATGAAATAAAAATTTCAATAAGATATAATAAAACGTTTGTAGTTGAGAAATATATTAACTATTAACCATTAACTATTAACTATTAAAAATGTGCGGAATTGTTGGATTTACTGGTACGCCTGATAAAGATAGATTAAAGCAAATGTCAGACTGTATTTTTCATAGAGGTCCAGATGACGATGGATTTATTGAAACACAGAACTTCTCTTTTGGATTTAGAAGATTAGCAATAATCGATTTAACTAACGACCTTTACCCTCTTACAAATGAGGATGGATCTATTCAAGTAATTTGTAATGGAGAAATATATAACTTTAAAGCTCTAAAAGAAGAGTTAATGAAGTTAAAACATAAATTCAGAACTAATTCTGACACAGAAATTATTGCACATGGATATGAAGAATGGGGAGAAGATGTTGTTAATCATTTAAGAGGAATGTTTGTTTTTGTTTTGTATGACCACAACAAAGACCAAATGATGATTGCTAGAGATAGAATAGGAATTAAGCCTTTCTACTACGCAGAAGTTGATGGTAGATTAGTATTCTCATCAGAAATAAAAGGAATTTTAGCTGGTTACGATGTAAAGAGAGATCCAGACGATAATGCAGTTTATAATTTCCTAGCTTACAGAATCCACGATATCGATAAAAATACTTTCTTCGAAAATATTAAGAGAGTCTTGCCAGGTCACTACATGATAATCGATAATCAAAGTAACTTTAGAACAGAAAAATTCTGGAATCCTACGATTAATACAAACTTCGCACCATCTAAATCTGATAAAGAATATGCAGAGGAATTTAGAGCTAAATTCTTGGAGACCATTGATCTTCATTTGATTGGAGATGTTCCAGTTGGAACTACATTATCTGGTGGATTAGATTCTTCTGGAATTACATCAGTTGCTGCAAAGCTTTACAAAGAAAGATATCATGGGTCGCTTATGGATTCTGAGGCTAAAGATGCAAAACTCCCTAACGAAATGTATTCTTTCTCTGCTGTCCATCCGGGAGAAACTGTTAATGAAGAAGAATATATTGATACAGTTGTAGAATTTACAGGAGTAGAAAGTATTAAAGTTCAACCAGATATAGATAAGTTCTGGGAAGAATTAGACACTTGGACTTATTTTCAAGAAGAACCAGTAATTTCTGGAGCACCTTATGCATATTATGTTGTTATGAGAGAGGCTAGAAAGAAAGTTACAGTAATTTTATCTGGACAAGGAGGAGATGAACTTTTAGCTGGATACATTCCATATTTTATGAGCTATTTTCAGTCTGCAATGGACCAAGGTTACCCAATGAAAGGTTTAAGCGAGTTATATGCAGGTAAAGATATTTATGTGAAATTTGTTCTTTCTAAATTAGACGGAATGTTAAAGAAGAATAGTCAAATTAAAGGTTCGGACTTTTTACATAAACCAGTGGGATCTGAAATGCCAGAATTTAAACATAAAAGAAACTTAAACGAGAGACTATTCCAGGATGTAACATCAACAACTACACCTTGTCTGTTAAGATATGAAGATAAAAACTCAATGGCAAATTCTTTAGAATCTAGAGTCCCTTTCTACGATCATGAGATGGCAGAATTCGCATTTAGTTTACCAATTGACCAAAAAATTAAACACGGATGGAATAGATTTGTTTATAGAAATGCAATGCAAGGTTTAATGCCCGAAAAGAATAGATTAAGAAGAAGTAAGATTGGATTTACAAACCCTGAGTGGGAATGGATTGAGAGAAAGAAAGAAAAATTTGTAGAAATATTTAATTCTAAGTCTTTCAGGTCTAGAAAATATTGGGATGCAGACAAGATTATGATTGGTTTTGAAAAAGCTTTATCCGGAGAACTTAGAGGAGATATTCTCTTCTTCTGGAGGATATTCTCTGTTGAAATGTGGCTAAGAACATTTGTAGATAAATTCGAAACGATTGATACAAGCAAACTTGTGCATTTTAGAAAGTAAAAATATGAGAAAAATAATTGTCACAACAATGATAACAATCGACGGTATTATGCAGGCGCCCGGAGCTTCCAAGGAAGATATTCAGGAAGGCTTCAAATATGGCGGATGGACTGGACCTTACAACGATAGTTTTACTGAGAAAGTTTATGCGAGGGACATGTCTGGCCAATTTGATCTCTTGCTAGGCCATAAAACCTATGAAATCTTCGCAGGCTACTGGCCGAGGCATGCTGATGGTTGGCCACATATCAATGAAGTTACAAAGTATGTGGTTTCCCACGATTCAACACTCAAGCTTGAATGGGAGAATTCAGTACTTCTTGACGGCGATATTATTAAAGAGGTGAATAAACTAAAAAAAGAGAAAGGTCTCGACCTGGAAGTTTGGGGAAGCAGTAACCTAATTCAGACACTCTTAAAGCACAATTTAGTCGATGAATTATGGCTTAAAATCTATCCTATAACGCTTGGCTCGGGCAAGCACCTATTTGCCGAAGGTACGATCCCTGCAGCATTCAAATTAATAAGCAGTA
>JBLGEO010000027.1:0-3200 GCA_047445235.1 Candidatus Dojkabacteria bacterium
CTGCACTGTAGTCATTCTCATAGCCATCCAGGCATTCGTCTTGAAGCTTTCTGTAAAAAAATGATTGCCTCCTTCATTCAATAAACAGTTCATTAAACTTGTAATAAGAATGTCGGGTGAGTAGCCTGTCGCATTTAAGAGGAATTTATGATTTGAATCTAAATGAAGAATGTTTTCTATAATAATTGGTGTACCTACTTCTAGGTAATTATTTTCTTGCGCTTCCGTTTCAATTGGTTGGAAAAGCATTTTGTAAATATAAAGTTATTGGCAATTATGCTATAAATAATAATATTTATCAAAATATAGTTATGAAAATTATAGTTTCTGGTTGGCCAGGATGTGGTTCTACAACACTCTCGTTAATACTTGCTAAAAGTTTAAATCTAAAACTATATAGAGGTTCTGCGAGCCATAGGTTTTTCTTAGATAAATTAAATATTCCACAGACAGGCGAAGGTGTAATCGCGATGGAAACCTTAATCCAACCATTTTGGGGACCAATTTATGATAGATATTGTAAAGATTTATTCTTAGATAACATTGAAGATAATATGATTATTGATAGTGACTTAACAGGATTTCTAGTAGGTAAGAATCCATCAATACTTTCAATATTTTTACATTCAACAAAGGAAGCTAGAATAAAACACTTTGCCAAAGACGGTAGGGTTGACGACGGTAATATGCTCGATCAAATTGATCAGAAAGTTTTTAGAGAATACAGAGATTTATACAAAATAAATTTTTTGGATTTAAACGAAGTTACCAAATCGTATTCTTTAGTAATCGATAACGGAGAAATGACTTTAGAAAAGGAACTGGGTGTTGTTTACCAAGAGCTAAAGATGAATTATGGTATGGGAACAGAGCAAGCAGGTAACTTAATAAAGTCAGCCAGATTTGAAGAAACCGACTATTGGAACTTCGGAAAGAATAAATTTATAGAAATTCTTAAGAATACAGGACAATTAGTTTCTGGTGAGGAAATTGTTAAAGCAATAAGCTTAAGATACCCAGATGAAATAAAAAAACTTCCTGAAAATTTACAACAAGCTATAGCTTCAATAAAATAAGTTACAGGTGAACAGGTGAACAATAATATTATGTTATTCTCTTGTCAACTTCTACACTTGCTCACTGGATCACCTGCGCACTCGATTAACTGCCAAAACAAAGAGTGTTGTAACTCTGACTGTGCTGACTGCTGTGATAAAGTTATAGGTGGTAAAGTCCTTAGTGGTAAGTAATAAACTTTTCTCTTCTTTTAAGCCTAAATATCATTAGAACACTTAGGAACATTGCCGATAGTACAATCATAAGTACAAATAATAGAACTCTAGTATCAGGTGCTAACGTTATACTTCCATCTGTCTTGAGCTCGTAAACATCAGCATCATCAAAATTCAATGTTACATTATAATCTTTTTTAGCATCAAACAAGAAGTTGGGTTCTCTTAAGTTGCTTAAACTTATCTTATTTTCAGTTTTTGGTAGAACAGATTTGGTTAAATTTTCATTATAGATAAGCTTATCCAATTGAGTATCTCCATTAAGTGCAATATCTGTAATTCTTAAAACTTTGGATGTATTATTTTGAATGTTTAGGAAACCATCAAAAAACTCACCTGAAAAGCCATTAGTTGGAAGTTTAAAATCCACTTTTAACTTATCTGTACTTGCTGTTGTATCCATCTCAGATAAATTTGTAAATGTCAGTTTAACTAATCCTTCTGAATTTCCAAGCAGACCTAGAGCATTGTTATATTTTTGGCTTGGATGCCATGTTCCAAATTGAATTCTATCGTTTGGCTTTCTATTAAAGTATTGAACACCAGTTAAAGCTTCTAGAAGTGGATCAAACATTACGCTATTATCGTTTACACTTACCTCGCACCAAACGTGCGGTAAACTTATATCTAAATTAATATTTTCTGGTACTAAAATATAACCGTAATCAATTTTTCCATGCAATCCTAAGCTTTCTGCATAAGAAACTATTATCGAGCAGTATTCAAAAGAATTTAGGTTTGAAGTGGAATCTGCTCTTTCCCAAATATCTTTAAGCAAGTCTAGATTAATTCTCTCATTCTTACTTGGGTGAACATTTAAAGCAAGGATATCATTTAAAGTTCTAAGTTTTACAAAATTTTCTGTTGAATCTGTAACCTTCACTGCAAGTTTTTTTGCAATTCCAGAGTCCTGATTAAATACAAGAGAATAGTTATCTGGGTATCTAAAAAGTGGATCGCTTTCTTTTATTGAGACTCTTGCTTGAAAGCCAACTTCCTTAGAAGAGTGAGGATCTATTTGTGTATATGCAAAATCATTACCATAAGAATCGTAAAGACCATAATCTCCACCACTTACACTAGAGTAAGTGACTTCTTGTGTTGGTAACTTAGGAATTATATTGAATAAGGTGTATTTAACAGAATCTGAATCGTTATTAATTGTAAATTTACTCTCAACATCAAAAGAATAATCACTACCCCATACAACCAATAAACCATTAGAGGTATTTGTTTCAAACTTCTTTCGACCATTACCTAAATCTACTGTATTTGTATTAGATAAATCGACAAAGACTGGGTCTCCAAAGGATGCTGGGAATGTAACTGTGTACTTGGTATTTGAAAGCGTGGCTTCAGAAAACAATCTTGGAATATAAAGCTGTTTAACAGAAGATCGTTCGGCTAGAACTTTTTCTACATAAAAATTAATTTTTAAAGTCTTAATTGCTGATGGTGCAATCGCATTATTGCCAAAATCTATTTTTAAATCTGTATAAGTTGATACTGTGGGAGTAGTAAAAGTAACTGGCTGTGAATCTAGAAATACAGAAATATTTTGAGGATTTTTAATTGGAATAGAGAACTCATATGCCTCCATAAATTTGTCTGTTGTTGTATTTCTGAGTTGGAGTTCAATTGATGCACTTGCAGAGTAGTTATCTACAACATCTAATGTAGTTTTATAAATTTCAGGTTCTATATATTGAGCTTTTAGATGCGGGGAAACAACACTTAAACTAAAGGTTAGAACTATAGTGGTTAGGACTGAAAGAAATACTTTCCTCATCAATATTTTAGGCTGAAATGGTATAATCCGTATGAATTAAATGAATTAAATGATAAAACACAATTTTAAAAAATTTTACGGACAGAACTTCTTAAAAAATACCAGATTTGCGGAAAGAT
>JBLGEO010000028.1:0-2528 GCA_047445235.1 Candidatus Dojkabacteria bacterium
GAAATATAGCGTTTAAATTTCCTATACACGTGGCTAAACACCCTATTTCAGGTATCATGCGACAATTATTACACAACATGTAGCGGCTGCAACTGCCCCAATGCATAAAAAACTAGGAGAAAACCATGGTCAAAAATATCATCTAAAACATATGTTCTGTAATCACTGTTAGCATCTTCTGGAAAAAGTAAATATTTCTTTTCGCCTTTTGGAGTTCTTGTTTTTGCAGAAATAATTATACTTAACATTTCTATCTGCTCCGCTGTTAATCTTGGCAAAACAATTCTTTCGAACTCTTGCTTAACTAATAAACTGCCATCCATTGGGAAAATTATATTTATTGGCTCTCCAGATTTTAAGTCACTAATTAATCTATCCGCTAAAGCATTTAATGTCATGAAGATACTAAGTCGCTGAGTGTCTATATTAATATTGGGATCTTCAATAAGACCCGGCATTATTTGCCTTTTTACTTCTATTTGCTCAGTCACATTTACTTTTTCATCAACTAACGTTTGCTGTGCCAAGATTATTAAAGTAAAATTTAAACCAAGCGATTCTAAAAGAATTTAAATTAAAATACAATGCAATATTCAAAAAGGTTCACAGAGAAGATTATTGAGGAAATGGAACCTTTTCATTATTCACGAAGGCGCGAACTTTTTGCCAGATTTGTTGGATTAAGTATTGACTATGCACCAATCTACTTAGCAATTGTACTTTTAGTCCTCACAATACTAGGAGTAGATAGTACTGCCTTATTAGTAATGTCGATAATCTCTTTAGCCTATTCCTTATTTCACTTCTATAAAATTTTTGTTGATTCTCATAATGTTGTACTTAGGCAATATGAGATAAAAATACCCGGTCTAAAAAAAGAAACAAGCTTTATGTTTGTTTCAGATATGCATTATGGGCCAGAGTATTATGGAGCTGAGCGAAATAAAATAAGTAGAATAATAGATCTTGTTAACTCTAGGAATAAAGATCTAGTTATCTTTGGAGGAGATTTTGTCTGCTCTAGTTTTGAACCATCTATAGTATCGGAGTACGCTAAAGTTAAAGCTAAAAATGTAATAGGAGTTTATGGCAACCATGATTCTTTATATCTTAAAGAAAAGCAAAAAGAAGAGTTTCCTACAGAATTTTTTAAATGCATGGAAGGATCTGGAATTAAATTTCTAAACAATGAAGGCTTTAAATACGAAGACATTTATTTTGGTGGAATTACAGATTTGTATTCCATGAATATCGATATTGAAAAAGCTTTTGTTGAAGATAAAGGGAATGAAACAAGAATCTTAATTTCACATCATCCAGATATTGCAGACTTTATAAAAGATGAAGACAGCATACAACTCATTCTCTCCGGGCACACACATGCAGGGCAAGTAAGGCTTCCAATAATTGGTCCAGTTTTACCAATACCTTGTAGGAATAAGAGTTTAGTAGGTGGATTATATAAAATTAATGAAAAACTTCAGTTATTTATATCGGAAGGTGCGGGATTTTCTTCTACAAGATTGAGGATTGGGACAGTTTGTGAGGTTTGTGAAATTACTTTGATCCCAGAATAATCGAAAGATCTTGCGGTATTTTGCGTATAATTAAGAGATGCCAAATTTAGATCTAGTTGATAAAACAGATGAAGAGCTTGTTAATCTTTCTTTGAAAGATTCAAAGAACTACCTCTATTTGATGGAACGTTATGAAAATAAACTAATCCATTACATCCAACGAATAAGCAATCTTACAAAAGAAGATGCTGAGGATGTGCTTCAAGAAACATTTGTTTCTGTTTATCAAAACCTAGAAGGTTTTGATTCTAGTTTTAAATTTTCTTCTTGGATCTACAGAATTACTCATAATAAGGCAATTAGCTATATAAGGAAAGTCAATGCACGCCCAAAGTCTGCAGATATTGAAAATACAGAAATTCTTGATAACTTGATAACCTCGAAAGAAATGGAGTTAGATGTTCACAATGAGATGCTTAAGGAGAGGCTGATGGCTGAGATTAACAAAATGGATATTAAGTATAAATCAGTGCTTGTATTGAGGTTTGTAGAAGATAAAGATTATACGGAGATCTCAGATATATTGAAGATACCGGTAAATACAGTAGGAACATTTATTAATCGGGCTAAAAAAATATTAAAAGAAAAACTTAATTAACGCGTATTATAAATATATGTCAGTAAGCGAAAAGTCCTTGGACTTAATAAAAAAGAATCATATTGAACCAAAACCAAAGTGGCAGTTTACTTTTAAAAATATACTGCTATGGTCGCTTTTGGTTATAACTGTTGTACTTTCTGGATTGGCTATTGGTATAAGTATTTTTGTACTTCATGATAGTGACTTAGACGTCTATTCAAAGGTTGGAAAGAACTTCTTTACAGCGCTGGTAGAAAATATTCCTCTCTTTTTTGTTGTACTTTTTGGAATCTTGATTGTATTTGTATTTAATTACTTTAGAAACACAAAACGTGGTTACAGATATTCAACAACTTTAATAATTATCGGAG
>JBLGEO010000029.1:0-14745 GCA_047445235.1 Candidatus Dojkabacteria bacterium
AAATAACCCAAATTCTTCTCCAACAATTGCGAAAATAGAGTCAGTGTAAGCAGCTTCTTGAAGAAAAAATAGTTTAAGTCTAGATTCACCATAACCAACTCCAAATAAACCCCCAGAACCAATTGCTATTAGACCATTCCAAACTTGAAAACTTTCACCAGCTTTTGAGATTTCACTTGGCTCGCCATGCAATAAAATCTGAACAAATGAACTTACTCTGCTTCTTCTATAAGGTTCTAGAATAGATGCTAGTGTTCCAATTACGAGCGATCCCACTAGTACCACTTGGGCCATTAACGTATGAAGCCTTGTAGTTCCTCCAATATAGTAAACAACTAAGAAGGATAAGACTATAATTACAATAGTATCTAAATCTCTTTGAAGTAATATAAGTAAGGATCCTGTCCCTACTGCTATTATAGGTAATAGGGAGAAAAACCCACTGTAAACAAAATGCCAAAAAGGAGATTTCTCTTTAGACTTAACTAGTTTATCAATACCTTTCTTCGTAGATTCTGACATTGTCATGTAGCTAGCTGTGAACAGCACTACTGCAAATTTAAATACCTCTGATGGTTGAAGGTCAAAAAACCCTAGGTCTATCCATCTAGTTGCTCCGTTAAGGGTTTTGACAAATGGGACCTCTATATGGAATAAGGCCTCTGGGATTGTGTAAAGTAGTAATAGTATCGATACAACTATTAGGACATAACTGAATTTTCTTAATGCTCCAAGAGGTAGTTTATAGAGAATAAAAGCAAGAATAGTTCCAATAACTATCCATAAAATTTGTTTCTTTAGGAAAAAGAAGGTATCGCCATTGTCATATATATAGGCAATAACAGCGCTTGCGCTAAAAACCATTAAGAGACCGGATAACGACATAAAGACTGTAAGCAAAAGCAAGGAGTAGCTGGGCTCTCCTTTCTTTGTTTTCTCGCTTGGCAAAACGCTTCTTTTCATGGAAGGTTTGCTTTTCTTTTTACGAAAAAGTTTAAACATATTCTTTATATATAAGGGTAAGTATCATCTTATCAGATGTTATTACTAAAAGAAATTTTAAATATAAACTGTTATTAAGCTCCTTAGGTTGAATTGTATGCTGCTTTTCTATATTCTATGGATAGTTAAAATAAATCTATGTCTATATTGGCAATTAACTCTGGTTCCAGTTCACTAAAATTTAAACTTTATAAATCACAAGAGGGTGAGGTTATTGCTTCAGGTGAGATAAAGAGTTATAGCGAGAGTTCTGTTATTTCTACGATAAATGGTAAGGAGGAGTTCTTGGATTCGTCCAAATGGACAAATAGATTCGAGGTTTTAAGAAAAAGTTTAGAAGGTAATGAGGTTGACTTTGTACTACATAGAATTGTACATGGTGGGGAGCTTTATGTATTGCCAATTATGCTTACAGATGAAGTAGTAGAAAAGATGAAAGAAGACTTATTTGATTTAGCACCACTACATAATCCATCAGCTTTCGAAATTTTAAATGAGTCATTAGAGGTATATAAAGAAGCAAAGCAGATAGCATTATTTGACTCATCGTTTGGTTTAACTATACCTGAAGTGAATTTTCTTTACGGTTTACCTTACGAATACTATCAGAAATATAAAATCAGAAGGTATGCCTTCCATGGACTATCTCATAAATATGTTTCTAAATCGTATCTTAATCATATCTCTGATGATGAAAATATTTACTCAAATTCTAACTCACAAGAAGAGACATTGGAACATATCAGAATTGTATCTTTACATTTAGGGAGTGGCTGTTCCACCTGTGCTATAAAAGGTACACAGTGTGTGGATACTTCATTCGGTTTTACTCCAGAAGAAAACTTAGTTATGGCAACAAGGGTAGGTGAAATTGACTACACAGCAATTAATTACATCAAAATGAAAGAAAACCTTTCGGACAAGGATATTTCGGACATACTAAATAAAAAAAGTGGATTACTCGGTTTATCAGGATATACTAAGGACATGAAAACAATTGTTAATGACTATAATTCAAATCCAAGAGCTAAGTTGGCACTTGATGTCTTTATAAATAGCGTAGTCAAACAAACATTTGATATGGCGGCGTCTCTAAACGGAATGGATATTTTAATATTTACTGGCGGAATCGGACAAGTTTCGGACATAGTTAGGAGAATGGTTTGTGAGAGATTAGGTATATTGGGAGTATATATAGATGTGGATAAGAATGTAGATAAAAAAGAAAATAATGGTATCTTAAACGTATCAAGAAAAGATAGCTCAGTACAAATTGTCGTGGTCCCTACTGACGAAGAAAGAGAAATGTTAGATGAGTCAAAAAACCTTATTATGTAGATGTATAAATTTAATGCACCATTTTCTTCTGCAACTAATTTTAATTTGAGATAAAATAGTTCTTGTCGAATACTTAATTATGTACTTATGAATAAAAATACAAAAGGTTTTGGTTGTCTATTGATTGTTATATCTTTCTTTGTAGCTATTGCCGTTGGTTTTTCTAAGTTAAATAACGATAGGGTAAGTGGTGAACTTAAAAAGAGGATCGTGAAGAGAATTAAAATTAGGTAACTATTGTTGAATTAGTTCACCTGCTTCGTTTATTGTAAACTTGCTAACATTTCCCTTCAGTTGATAGTTTAAATTGTTGTACTTTAAGAATATGGGTGCAAAGTTGTCCGTTTCTATCTGAAAGCTTTGAGATACCATTAGATTTATTTTACTTCCATCAGTTAGTATATCATTGTACTGGATAACGTTATCCACAGTTGCGGTTACAAAAATACCCGATAAGTTTGATGATAGAACAACTGTTTTTTTAGCGTTTCTTTTCTCAATATCTTCTCTTTTTATATTTAAAATTGCTTGGGATTTCACTCCAAGTTGGCTTTCTGCAGATATAACAAACTTGGTATCCTCAGCAGTAATTGGAATATCCTCAGATTCAAATGTAAAGCCACTACTTAAAACAAGTGGAATCTCGTTAATTTTTATTAATGTATAACCTGACGTATCTCCCTTTATTTTGATTAACTTCTCAGATGTTGAAAAAGTTTTATTATCACCACCCAGCAGTTCAATTGGAGAACTTATCTTAAAATAAGGAGGTGCAAAGGCTGTCTTAATAAATCCACTTGTTAATACAATAAACACTATAATAAATAAGATTGAAAACATAACCCACAGTCTTTTAGACGTAAATTGTGTCTGTTTAAGTTTTTCAAATCTTGAAGGGTTTTTCGACTTTTCAAGCTCTTCATCGTCTATCTTTTTGATTTTTCTTGATTGCTTTTCTGATTCAAAATCTCTTTTATATATTGCTATAAGGTTTGTGGGATCTACCTTTAAGAAGTTCGAATAATTTCTAATAAAGCCTATAGCTTGTGTATGTGAAGAAAAGCTTTCAAAATCATTATCCTCTATGGCTTCTAAGTACTTTTTATTTATTTTTGTATTGTTGCTAATCTGATCTAAACTTAGCCAAACCCTTTCCCTTTCTGTTTTTAATCTCTCTCCAATTGTTCTGTTATACATGATAATATTATCTTGGTTATTTAATTACTTAAATTGTATGCTCAGAAAAAGAATCACAACGTTTATTGTAACATTTCTTATTTTAATATTCTTTGTGGCAGCTGCTGCAATTGCAATATTTTTATCTCAAGGTAGACGTATAGATGGAACAGAAGGAGTAGTTTTAACAAGCATAATTAACCTTAATACATTACCCGAAGAAGTAAATGTCTTTATAAATGATAAGAGGGTAGATAGAACAGATGGCAGAGTAGAAAACTTAGATCCAGGAACTATAACTTTAAGAGTTGAAAAAGATGGCTATACAACATGGGAGAAGCAATTAACTTTGCAGGCAGGGGTAGTAAAAGATGTTAATGTTCAGTTATTTCCAAAGAATCTAGAACTAACAGCATTAACTCAAATAAATATAAACAAAGCTATATTTGCTAAAGATTCTGAGTATATTTTCTACAGTGTATTAAGCTCAGATACTGCTAGCAATTTGGGTATATGGAAACTAAAGCTATCTCGAAATCTTCTAAATCTAACAGAAAATAAGCCAACAAAAGTTTTAACTTTTGATTCCACTAAAGCAAGTACTCTTTTAGGTTCGGATTATCAACTAATATTAAGTAAAGATAATTCAAGATTTGTACTTTATTCTCCAGCAATCAAGTTAATTGAAGTTTACGATGCAAATACTGGAAGTCAAATTGCAATTAACAATGCATTAATAAGTTTCCCGTCAAAAGTAGATTGGTTTAATGGTTCGTCTTCATTAATATTATTAGTAAATAATCTTGTTTACGAGTACGAGATTAGCTCTAAACAACTAAGCATTGTCACATTTGATACTCAAATAACACCCACATACTATGTTGCTTCAGGAAGAATCATTTACTTTAACAGGACAGATGGAAAGTACTATGCCTATAAGAATAAATCATCTACAGAGTTAGAACTGTTTTCTAAAGGCCTAACTTCAATAATACCTGCACAAATTTTCACACCAGAGAGCACAGAAGAGGTCTTGGCGGTGTTGAGTGGAGATAAGACACTGTATTTCTTTGATGAAGCCAAAACGTTCCAAGCAGCGTTTAAAGATGTAGATGCAGTTTTAAATGTTAATGCAGCTTTAACAGAATACGTTTTAGTTAAGGGTGATGATCTCTATTCTCTATATTTTGAGCCAACAGCAGATAACAAGGCATATTCATCAACGTTAAAACCTTTAAGCACAAAGAAAATAGATATTGAGTATTCTACAATTCTAGAGAATTCAAGCAGTATTGCATTTATTAAAAAACTGGAGACAGGGAAAAATACTTTAACTGTGATGGATAAAGATGGGGAGAATTCAAAAGATTTCTTTAATGACGAAAGATTAGGCATTAACCCTATTGCCATTAGTCCTAACGGAAGTGAGTTGTATGTAATCCTAAATGAAAAATCAGGTGAATCTTTAGTAGAGAATCTTTACAAAATGATATTGTTTAAGTAATAGACAGCAGAGCTGTTACCACCGTAAATTACTACTGGACCTCCTTTTTGGAGGGTTACATATCTCAAAGGAAAAGAATAAAACGTTCAAGACTCAGAATATCATGTGAAGCATTAATTATGCACTTAGTAAGCCTTCCTTTTCTCCTTGTTCATCTCTCATATCGATTACTGTATTTGATTGAATGTTCTTTCCAGAAAATTCAGCATCAAGTTTCTGTAATAAGCTTATTACTTCTTCAGGTGTAGAGGCAAAGTTCATTGAACTAACTTCCTGTTCGCTAAGACCAAAACTAGCCTTTAATGTATTTATTCTATCCTTCCATGCTGTACCAAACAAAATTACTGGTTTGTGTGTTCCAAAGTACATGGACTGCGAATTTAGGAGTAATGTAACTTGAGATAAGCTATTTAAACCAGCAGTTTCTGGGATAATAAATACAGTTGCTTCTTTATATAAGAATTTTATTCTATCTAAAACAGTAGAAAAGGTTACCCTTGTTAAATTTTCAATTGGTACATCAAGATTAGTCTCATCTGAATATTTGCTAAAGAATGGCTTTAGATATGCAGCTGTAACTTTCAGTTTTGAACCACTTAATCCAGAAATAATATCCATTCCATACCCTTTGTTAGAGTCTATATAAAGTTCGGAAATCATTGGGCTAATCATTTCTGCCAAAGATTTTATTTTCTTACTTAGGCTAGAATTAACGCTTTGTGAATTCAAGCTTACAAAAGCTACTTTGTTAAGTACATTTAGACTAGTTGCTTCAGTTTCAATCTTATTTTCTGCTACAACAGGAACTTCTAAAGGCTTTTCTTCAACAATTGGAGTTTCTACAACAGGTTGAATATCTGGTTGTGCTTGAACTTCAACAATAGGTTGTTCTGATGCAAATGGTTGTAAAGGTTGTGTAACTTCTACTGGAGTAACTTCTACAATTGGTAATGGAGCAGGTGCAACCTCTGGAATAGGAGTTACATTAACTGGCGATTCTGCCACTGGTGTTTCAACAACTGAAGTTGTTACTTCTGACACTGGTGCCTCAGCAACTGTAGTAGTAACTTCTGTTACGGGTGTTTCTAAAGCAACTGATTTTTGGGATTCATCGGACACTGGGTTCTCTGCTGCGGATCCTATCTCAATAATGTCACCGTTATGAGATTCATCTACCGATTGTTCTGGTAACTGTTGTTCTGGTGTAGGTTGGATAACACTTACGCCAGGTACTTCTGTAGGAACAGGCAATGGGTTTCCAGTAACTTCTGAATCTAAAGCAGGAAGAGTTTGATCTAATTGTTGAACCTCTTGCGCCTCTGCAGCAGCTTGGGCTTGCTCTAACATTACATCTGCAGGAACAGGGTTACTCGAATACGAGTATTGTGGTACTTGTTCTAAAGCACTAGCAGCTGGCAAAACATCAGAGCTGTGATTCACTTGTCTTACACCATTATCCAATATTGTTTCTATATGAGGTAAATCTAAATTGCCTGAAGTAGGTGTAACTGGTGGTAAAGTCTCTGTGGCATAAGTTAGTTTAGGTTGTAAACCATTTGCATCTGGAATAGCTGTTGCACCTAACTGAGGATTAGCAGCACCAGGCATAGGGTATTGTAATTCTTTATAATCCTTTTGGATTACTGATACAGGATCTTGTTGAGTACTTGTATAATTCTGTGAAGTTGGTGGTGTAACAACTAAGCCGCCTTGTCCTGTTGTATTTGTTGCTGGTTTACTTGATAGAAAGTCTAATAGGCCCATATTTAAGTATAACTTGTATAAAATAGTACAAATTATAGAATACAGAAACTTGAAGAGATATGCAAATTTTAGATACTAGAATCCGAATTAATTATTTCTTCCAGATGGTCTATTAGTTCTGTAAAGTCCTCGCCCTCAATTCCATGAAGTAGAGCACCGTTCTCTAGAGTATCAAATTCAGAGAACATACAGTTAACACAGTGGAATTCGTAATCGTTTTGTAAAATATCAACAACAATTGGATATCTTTCTACTAAAGTTGTAATTCCAATATTTGGATCAATTTTTATTTTTTCTATTTTTTTGTTATTTTTTGCCATAATTCAGTTAATTTATTTTCTACTTCCTTAGGATCGTCTTTAGATACAATTCCAATGTTAACCTTACTCCAATCGTAAATCTCATTAGCTAGTTCAACCGCTTGTTTATATTGAAAGTCAGAATTTATTTGTAGGTACTTCTCAAGGTTTAAATCGAAATTATGCTCTTCCTTCTCATCTTCAATATAGTTAACCCAGTTAAGCGCAGCCATTGGACTGTCTAATCGCATTGGTTGATTATCAATATTTCTTTTTTGCTTTAACTTAAATACCTCGTCGTTAACCTCATTATTTTTTACAGTATTAATTCCTTTGTATATTTCGGTAAGAATTACTTCTAGGTGCTCGGGTTTAAAGGAAGTTTCTATTACAGCGTAAGCTCTATTATACATTCCACCAGTCCAAGCAGACACTCCGTAAACTAAACCAAGTTCTTCTCTTAACTTTTTCCATAAAACAGATTGAAAGTATTGAGATGTTGCAGTTACATCTTCTACATAGTCCATTAGAATTCTTTTAATTGTATCGGTACTTGCAAAGTCTGTACCTGGAAACGTCATTGTTAAATAGTACTGGTCGAGATCTAACTTTTGTTTAGTATGTACTTTAAAACCAGAATAGTCGGGAAAATCTTTTTTAAACTTTCGCTCAGGTTTTTTAGTTGCTCTATCTTTAATATCTTCGTAAAAGTACTTTTTTAACGAAGCTTCTAGTTTTTCAAAATCAAAGTTTCCTACAATATAAATCTCCATATTGTCTGGAGTGTATCGTTCTTGAAAGTATTTCGTTAAATCTTTACTTTTGAAAGAGTTTAAAGTATCAGTAAATCCAATTATATCGTAAGCATAAGTGTTCTCATTATTTGTAAATCGATTCTCAATAATGTTTCTATATACTTGGTGGTCAACAGAGTCCTCGTACCTCTTCATCTCATCTAAAACAATTGTCCTTTCTTTTGTAATAGATTCTTCAGTAATAGTTGGATGTAAACTTACCTGAGAAAGGTAATAAAGAGCTTCGTCGAAGTACTTGCTAGGGAAAGTACCATAGTAAGTAGTCTCTTCGTAATTTGTAGAAGCATTTGTATTTCCAGAAATTGAATTTCTAAATCTATCTAGCTCTTCCCAATCCTTAAAATCTCTTGTGCCATCAAATGTAACATGTTCTAGTAGATGTGAAATTCCAGACGTTTTTCTATCTTCATCAAGAGACCCAGTTTGAACTTCAATTGAAATATTAATTGAATGTATTTCGTTTCGCTGATAAAGAATACATTTTGTTCCGTTTGGAAGAATTATTTTCTTGTAATCTAGGTTTAAACTATCACTCATATTTAGATAAATCAGAATGTAATTTCTAATTATAATTCATCTTTGCAAGTTTAGTCTAATTGTTTGTAGAGTGGTTCAATCTTTACTATAATAATTAGTTCCATGCACTTAAACTAAACATGCGCAGTAAAATTGATAAATTCTTACTAAGAATAAAAACTATTCTATATCTAATTCCTTTGATAGCCATTTGTTTGGTTTTAATCTATTCATCTTTTCAGTACTTAAGATTCGATCCTAAAAGTATAGAATTTGCAACATCTTCAATAAAAGTTTTCGATAAAAATTCCTCCTTACTTTGGGAAGTTTCTAAAGATAATGCTGTTAAGACTACTCCAATTAAAATAAAAGATGTTCCTTCTAACTGTGTGAATGGACTTGTATCAGTAGAAGATAGGTACTTCTGGAATAACATAGGGATAGACTTAAATGGACTAGGCAGATTAGGAATATCAGTATTTACGGGAGATTATGCTGGTGGTGGAAGTACAATAACCCAGCAACTTATTAAAGTAGCTAATGAAAGGATTTATTCTAGAAATCCAGTAGATAAATTAAATGAAATTGTGTCTGCAATTAAACTCAACACTACACTTTCTAAAAGTGAAATATTAGAAATGTATTTGAATAACGTATTTTTCGGAAATTTAAACTACGGCATAGAGAGTGCATCACAAGATTATTTTAAAAAATCAGTAAAAGATCTAGACCTAGCCCAGTGTTCATATCTAGCAGGAGTTCCGCAATGGCCAGGTGTTTTAAATCCATATGGTGATTTAGATAAAGCGAAAGCAAGGCAAAAAATTGTACTAAGTTCTATGGTCCGAGATGGATATATAACTCAAGAAGAGTCAGACCAGGCTATTACAGAAGATTTAGCATTTAATTCAACACCTCTAGAAGTTAAAGCACCACATTATGTTCAATTTGTATCTGATTTAATTCAAAAAAAGGTATTACCGACTCAAAATCTCCAAGGTTTTAGTAATTTGGATTTAGGAAAGAGTGCAGAAATATACTCAACTTATGACTACACATTGCATAAGAAATCTTTAGAAATCTCACAAAATGTAATAACTTCATTAAAAGATAGAAATATTAATAATTCTGCTGTTGTAATTTTGGGTAAAAATAACGAGCTTTTAACAATGATTGGTAGTTCTAACTATTTTAATGATACGATCGATGGAAAATTTAATAGTGCATTGGGTTTTAGACAACCAGGAACTGCGCTTATTCCTTATTTATACTCATATGCATTCACAAAGGATAAATCTCCAAACACATCACTACCAAACATGCCATTTTCAACTGTGATTGATAGAGGTGATAAAAAAGAAACAGTACAGATAGCAAACTTTAATAATTATCAGAGCACTTCTGAAAATCTTTTAGACTCTCTAACAAACGCTTATGTCATACCTTCGGTAGAACTAACTCAGAGCTTAACCAAAGAAAAGGTTGAAGATAACTTTAACGAATTTGAAACACTTTCATTAACCGATAGACCAAAATGTTCAGACGCATCTGTTATGGAGGGATGTGAAAAAGATTTACTAGACCTTACATTCTTTTACTCTGTACTTAAAGATGGTGGGTTAAAGACTCAAATAAATACTGTTAGATCAATAAAGAAATACGACGATACTGCTAAAATAATAATTCCAGCAAGCTCATCAACTTCAAACATTCAAATAGGAACAACTCTAGTTAAAAACTTAATTCCATTAGATAGTAATGGTTGGAGAATATATAATGGAGACACAAGTAACTTTAAAGACACATTTACCTTCGCATATAATGATAGCTTTACGATTGGTATCTGGGCCGGAAATACAAAGGGTGATCCGACAAGCAGTATTAAAGCTAGCGAATCAACGGAAATAATATTTAATCAAATATCTGAATATATAAAATCACTAAATTAATATGATAAATATAAACCCATATGGAACTGCAAATGTATTTTCATGGACAAAGGAATATCTCCTATCTGTTCTAATAGGAGGAAAGTCTCCAATCTTAAAAGACCCTTTGCTTATTAATGCATTCAGAACAGTTGATAGGAAGGACTTCATTCCAGAGAAGTTATCAAATATGGCCTATGGAGATTATGAAGTTGACATTGGTTATAGTGAAAAACTAAATAAACCAACAATAGTGGCGCAAATGCTTTCTTATTTAGCACCAAAATATGGTGGCAAATATTTAGATGTTGGGACAGGAACAGGTTATACTGCTGCTGTTCTAGGATTCTGCGCTGGAGATTCTGGTAAAGTATATTCATTAGAGAGAGTTCAATGGATATTTGAGAATGCTAGAACAAACATGAAGAAGTATCCCTCTATAAAGAATTTAGAAATAATATATAGAGATGGTACTGAAGGATTAATACAGAAAGCTCCATTTGATGGAATCCATATCGCATTTGCAGACGATAGCATTGCCAATAAATTAAAAACACAGTTAAAGACTGATGGAGGTATTCTTGTTCATCCAACAATCGATAACAATCTAAAAATAATAAAAAGAAATTCTGTAGAAGATTTTACTGAAGAAGTTGTATCAGGCTTTATATTTGATAAATCAAAAGCAGGTACAGCTTAATTACCAAACTCAGTTAATATAGTATCCTTAAGATCTTGTAGAGTGATGTTGGGTTTAACTTCAAATTGAGTTGATCTAGGAATTATTAGTGTAGGTGTAGAATCTGCTGAGATATCTCGTAGTAACGATCTTGAGCTATCTAAATCAAATTCATAAACTTTATAGGTAGGATTCTTCTGTAGGAAATTTTTGAGTTCAATAGTTAAAACATTGCAATTACTGCACCAAGGGGAAGCTACAAGTCCAATATCCGTAGGAGAAGTTAGTATCTCGCCAATTGTTTGATTTTCTAATGTAGTGACTTTTATATAATTTGAAACATCTGAGGTATTAGCAGAAACATTCACAACCTCAAGTTTAAACTTTCCTGTCAGAACAAAAAATGCTACACCAAATAAAATTATTATCAATAAATATATCGGTAGCTTATTAACAACCTTAGGGACGATCTTCATTAAATTACTATAAAAAATGCGTAACCTTAGATTATCAGCTAGGTAACAAAAAGTCAATTACACTAAATTTGAGTAAATATACTATAATTGCTGTATGAATAGTATGGACTTACAAAATTACAATCTTGAACAGACTTTATTGGGAGGCCAATCTTTTACTTGGGAGAAAACTGACGAAAATTATATTGGCACTTATAAAAACTCTCAAATAGTACTAAATTACAAAAATAATATTTTAAAGTGGCAAACATTTCCAAAAGAAGATGATTTGGAACTCATTACTAGTTACTTGAATATTGACTCTGTGTACGAATCAATAATAAAGGAAATACTTAAAGATGAGCATATAATTAATGCAGTTAAATCAAACAGTGGTGTTAGAATTTTGAATCAAGATTTCGAGACAGTTCTTATGAACTTTATCTTAAGTTCTCATAAAAGTGTAAAAGGAGTAAGAAAACTTGTTAAAGATATTAGTAAAGAATATGGTGTTCAAATCAAGTCTGTGTACGGGATTTCGTATTCTTTCCCTACAGCGAAGGTGATTTCCAATTTAACTGAAAAAGATTTAAGGGATATTGGAGCAGGTTTTAGAGCACCATATCTAAAAGCAGCTTCAGAGAAATTAGTAAAAGATAAATTATTTATAGAAAATTTATATAATCTCACTACTGAAGAAGTTAAGGAATACTTGATGTCTTTTAAAGGTATCGGTGAGAAGATAGCAGACTGCATATTGGTTTTTGGTCTCAAAAAAACAGATATAACACCACTAGATATATGGGGAAAAAGAGTTTTAACTGATTTTTACAACATCGATCAAAAAACCTCCTATAAGGCAATGAGTAAGTGGTATTCGGAATACTTTGGAAAAAATACTGCAATTGCAGGACAAATGCTTTTTGAATACATAAGAAAGCTTCCCAAGCAAAACAGTAACAGCAAATGAGAATATTTGTAAAAAAAGGGTTTTAGCTATATAATTGCTTAGTGCTGGTTAATTATCTTCGATATTAATTGGTGGCAATAATAAATATTATGTAAAGGAGGAAAAAAAATTGTGACATGATTCTAAAGGAATCAAAAAATATATATAAAATTAAAATAAACATTTAATGGACAATTCAAATAAAACATTATTCATAAAGAACTTAGCTTACACTTTAACTGAAGAATCTCTAAAAGATTTAATAGTTGCTGAATTTACAGCTGCTCAAGAAGCAGGAACTGTTGATCATATGATTAACATTGCTGCAGATGAGGAAAAGAACAAAGCAGTATTTATCTTAAAAGATAGAAACTATATCAACAGAGAAGGCGTAAATGTTCCAAGATCAAAGGGAATGGCTTTTGTAACTCTAGAGAATCCAGAAGATTTAGACAAGGCAATCGAGATTCTAAATGGAAAGGAATTCGAAGGAAGAGCTATCGTTGTTGAGAAGAAGAGAGAATTCACTGGAGAAAGAGGTGGAGATAGAGGATCTTTCAGAGACAGAAGAAATTCTGGTGACGGAGCTCCAAGATGGGAGAACAGATCACCTAGAAGAGAAGAATCTTCTAGCGAAGAAGAATACGCTGCATAATTAGCGTTTAACTAAAAGGGAGGGTAAAACCTCCCTTTTTCTTTCAAAAAACTTTAGGGTAATGTACAATTCTTAAGTTGTTAGTAAATTTATGAAAAAGGAGTTCGGAAACTTTATTCTTATACCTGCTATATATTCTGCAGGTATAACTTTAGCTATATATGCCGCAATACAGGAACTCCATAAATTCAATAATAGCTCTCAATTTCTAATCTTCACAGCTGCAATATTCATTATAATTATCTCCGAGATAATCATTAACTACATTGCAAGAAGCAAGAAAGTAGTCCTAAACATGAACTTTAGTGACGACATTAATGAAATCTCTCATTTATTTAATAAGATCGTATTACCACTGGCTTTGTATGCTTTTATAATTGGTTTTGGTTACTACAATCTTTCCTCTACTATTTTAAATATTGTGCTAGTTCTTACTTTTGTTTTGTTTTTTATACTTTTTGTAAACATAAGATCTTTTTTTAAAGATGCATTAAGTATAGAAAGTAAGACTCACTTTGTTTATGATTTCTTCAAATTTATAATATTTTTCTTAGGTGTAGATGTAATTGTTAACTATTCAAAAGGTAATGCAATTGAAGCATTTGGAGGAGTTTTAGCATTATCTTTGAGCTTGCACTTATTGTTACTTATTAGGCAAAAGCTTTCTCAGAGGAGGTTTTATCTTTATGGAATATTGGGGTCAATAATTATTGCTACTAGTACAAGTATTCTAGTATCTTTTAATAGATATAATCAACTCCAGATTTCACTTTGTATTATTTTCATTTTTTACCTCTCCCTTGCTATAATTCAACATGCAATTAGCAGGACGTTAACTAGAAGTGTACTTTTTGAATACTTGCTTGTCTTACTAATAGCGTTAAGTATACTTTTGGGAGTTTCTTAAGAATTACGAATTAAGAGTGACGAATGACAAATAGAATAAGATCAACTATTCTTCATTCGTAATTCGTAATTCTTAACTATAATGCTGGATCGTCTAGTGGCCCATAGCAGCACAATGAGTTCCGAGAATCGGAACGAAGACATGCTGATCTGAACCTACTGAGCTGGAGAGTAAAAGATAGTAGTTCGTTTATGTTGAGAAATAATGCGGGATCGTCTAGTGGTAGGACGACGGTTTCTGGAACCGTCTACCTAGGTTCGAATCCTAGTCCCGCAATTTTAAAGACCTTCAATGAAAAAGAAAGCTCATTTAAATAAGTATTCGACTAAAGAAGAAATAGTAAGATTTATTCCTGAAGCAGAACTAGACTTCCATATTGTAGATAAATTCGACCCATACGATATTGAAAGTATGCTTAACAGGTTCCTTGAAGATTGCTATCTAGACAAACTTGAAAACATTATAGTTATTGTTGGGAAAGGATTTGTAATAAGACCTTTTGTACAGAAGCTTCTTAAGGCCAATAAATTTGTACGAGAATTTAAACAGGCAAGTTTTTATAATGGGCAAAGTGGTGCATTCGAAGTTAAACTTTTAACAATATAAATTATGAAAATAAAATCTAACTGGGACGTTAAGTCATTATATAAAGATATTCACGATCCACAAATAGAACTAGATCAAAAGAAATACGAAGCAGTTGTTAACGATTTCTCTAAGAAATGGGAGTCAGATCATTCATATCTTAAAGATGAATC
>JBLGEO010000030.1:0-20077 GCA_047445235.1 Candidatus Dojkabacteria bacterium
AAGAATTTATAACCGAATTAAAAAAGTCAGACGTATTCATTCTTCCGAGTATTAGAGAGTCATTTGGCATTGTAGCTTTAGAAGCTATGGCTATGGGCAATATTTTAATTGCTAGCGATGCCAAAGGACCACTAGAGTATATTGTTGATGGTGTTAACGGGTTTATTATGAGAACTAACGAAGAGCTTATAGAAAAAATTGAATTTATTTATAACAACTGGAACAGCATGCCAGAAGTAATTAAGAAAGGTAGAGAAACTGCTGCAGAATATTCGGAAGACAAGATAGGTAAACTTTTGTTAGAATTGTACACAAGCTTGGATTAATACCGAGAATATTAATAATTATAAAAATTTTATGAAAATTTCATTTGGTCAAGTTTTAGTAATCTTAACAATTATAGGTGGAATTGCTATTTTAGGCGTTCTAGTAGCAAACAAAAGTAACGATATTGAGGCAAAGTATAGAGAAGTTGTAGATGTTTTTGCATTAGCTAAGGATTTAGGACTAAATACCGATCAGTTCAAGAAAGATATTGACAGCCAACAAGTAAAAGACAGAGTTAAGAATGATCTAGCAGAAGCAAATACAAGACTAAATGGATCTGTTTACACTCCAGCAATCTTTATTGATGGTTCAGAATATAAATTACAGACTTTATCAGACTTAAAATCTCATCTAACTGACTTAACTGCATCTGAGTCTAAACCTATTCTAGTAGAAGAGTTCTTTGATTTTAACTGTCCTCACTGTTTTGAATTTGAACCTTACTCACTAGATATACAAAACACTTTTGGAGATAAAATAAACTACGAGTATAGAAATTCCCCATTCTTAAAACCATCGTCCACAACTTACGCACAAGCAGCTGAGGCAGCTAGATTACAGGGTAAGTTCGACTCATTTGCACAATCACTATTCAATAAAATTCACGGAGACGGTACAATAGTTTCTGCACCTACAAATTAATGAGATTAAATAGATTTTTTACAAAGAGAGAGAACTTAACAATGGGATCTAGTATCTTATTAGAAGAAGAGGATACCAACCACCTAAAAAAAGTTTTAAGATTGGGCAAAGGAGATCAAATAATAATTTTCAATGGTGAGAAAGAATATTTAGCCGAACTAACACTGGTAAGTAAAGAAGCTGTAATGGCAGATATTAAGAAGCTTTTAAGAGAAGAAGATTTTAGTGGAGAGGATAGAGTAGAGGTAACGCTTATCCAAGCACTTTTGAGATCAGGAAAGTTCGATTTTGTTGTAGAGAAGTCTACAGAGATTGGTGTAGATTACATTGTCCCTTTAGAAGCAGAGTATTCTCAGATGAAAGCAGATTCTGCAGAAAAGAAATTGGAAAGATGGAATAAGTTAGCTTTAGCAGCTTCAAAGCAAAGCGAACGTATTAGAATTCCAGAAATCACAGCTCCTATTAAGTTCTCAGAAATATCAAAAATTGTAGATGAATTTGATAAAGTTTATTTATTTACAATTGCAAGAGATTCTATAAAAGACATTTCAGATATTAAACCACTTTCTTTAGATATAGATAAAAAAGCTAAGCATGTTGCTGTTATTATTGGCCCAGAAGGTGGATTCTCACCAGCAGAACATAAGATGGCGAAGGAATTCAATTTTGAATTTGTTTCCATAGGAAGAACTATATTAAGAGCAGAGACAGCAAGTATTGTAGCTCTAGGAGTAGTTAACTTCTTGTATAATCACTAATCAATCAGACTCTGAGTTGTATTGATTATTTAAAAGTTTCAGTTCTTCAACTAACTTTGTATTTTTAGAATCTTTAACTAATAAATTTAATATGAATTCGATTTCATTCGGTTCTAAAATAGTCCAAAAAGCAAATATTGGTAATATAAAACAGTTTCTATCTTTTGGATCTGCTTTAGAAACAGCATCCGAAATTTCTGCAAGATTTTGTAATCTTTTATCTTGTTCTACTTTAAACTTAGAAAATATTAAAAATAATTGAATAACTTTCCCAAAAGGTGAATGATTTTCTAGTTTTTCAATTAATCCAAGTATTTTACCTAAGTCCTGCTCATCCGCTGGATTATAAATCATCACAATATCTAAAAAAGAGTCTACTAGGAGATTATATGAATCTTCATCCCCCTCCAGGCTTTCATTGTAAAGAATCTCTAACCACAACTCTAAAACATTAACTAAACCCTTATACTCGAAACAAAATTCTTGTACTATGGAATCGTAACCATAAAAAGTCTCTAAAATTACTTTTAGGCTTTTTAAGTCATTTTTTCTTTTAGATGAAGAAAGTAGCGTTAAAAAAACTTCTATTTGTCTACTATGGTCCGAAATTAACTCTTCAGTACCTTCTTTATCAGTTTTAATATTATTAATAATCTCAATTAATCTTAATTGATAAGCATGCATTTCACCGGAGTCCTCTAATGTAGACAAGATCCATAGGGCCTCCTCAAGCATCGCACCATTCTCTAAAGCAAAAACCATGCTCATATGGTCAAGAGTTGTAGGGTGAATGGGGGTTAAAGTCTTAAATGCAGTTTCAAATACCTGAGTTATAGAAGTCACATACTCTATGCCACGAGCTAGAGCAAACATAAATTCCTCTGCTTCTTCCCAGGACTGATATTCTTCATTTGGTTTAATCCATTGCTGAGCAGTAATTTCAAATGAGACTTTGGCAAATGGAGATAAGCTTTGTGATAGATAATATCTGAGTATCTCTTGCAAATGCGCTTTTAGTTCTTCTAATTTATTAGGATCTCTATTTACAAACGCAATTACCCTAGTTTTTAGATCTACTTCCTCATTCTCAGCACTAATAGTTTCAAAATTTCCTTTGCCAGGTATTAAGTCTCCAGGGTAATCAATAATCATAATTTTAGATAATATGAGTGTTTATACAACGTGATAAATTTACTGTCAACAGCTTCTGGTGATGAATGACATGACTTTAAAAAGTAAGCCCAGTTAAAATAAAACTATTTCTATTATTCTGATAGAATAGATTAGTACTTTTTACTGTTATTTTATGCGAAAGGTATTTCTTGTTATATCGACTTCACTTCTAATTGTAATCAGCATTGTTTTTTTCTCAACCGTAAGTTCATTCGTACAACTTCTTTCAAAACAAGAGGAAGACAATACTGCTTTAAACAGTTTTCTAGATGTAAATGGGACTGATTCGTCTATTGAGCCAAAATTAAAAACGACAACCATTGTTAGTGGCTTATATAACCCTTGGGATATAGCTTTTTTGAATAAAGATATTTTCTTCTACCCTGAGAAAATAGGTGCGATGCATATGCATAATATTGCTACTGGTGAAGATGTTGTAATTGCAAAACCAAATATAAGCTTAATGGGTGAAGGTGGTTTATTAGGAATGGCTGTAGACAACGACTTCAGTAATAATCACTATTTGTATACATGCATGAATATTAATACTGATGACAAATTATCCATCGTTGTAGCAAGATGGACCGTTTCTCAAGATTTGAAAAGTACAGAAGGTAGGAAAGATATAATTACAGATATCCCAGCAAATACCCAAGGTGGTGAACGACATTCTGGCTGTAGAGTTAGAGTAGCCACGACAGGTGAAATTTGGGTAGGAACAGGTGATACAGCAAATGGAACAGTTCCTCAAGATCCAAAAAGTTTAGGTGGGAAAGTTTTGAGAGTAGATAAAGATGGTAAAGGTGTGACAGGAAATTTAGGAGATCCATTTGACCCAAGAATATTTAATTATGGACATAGAAATATTCAAGGATTGTATTTGTTCCCCGCTCCTATAAATGGAGTGTATGGAATTACAGCAGAGCATGGCCCAGATAAAGATGATGAAGTTAATTTAATAAAACAAGGTAATTATGGTTGGGACCCAATTCCTGGATATAACGAACTTAAAGTCCCAATGACTGATCTAGTTAAATTTCCCGATGCAATTCCTGCTATTTGGTCATCTGGAACACCTGCAATGGCAACATCTGGAATAACAATGATTAAAGGAAATCAATGGAAGGCTTGGAATGGTGCAGTTATTATAGCTTTACTAAAAGATATGCAACTTAGACTTCAAACTTACAATAATTGGAAAATTGAGAGGGATGAAAAAGTATTAGATGGATATGGGAGAATTAGAATCGTAGTTCAAGGCCCAGACGGTGATTTATTTTTTGGTACAGATAATGGAGGCGCGCTAGACGTTATTGTTAGAGTAACTCCGGAATAATTACTGGCTAAGAAAAGATCTGTAGAAATACGCTTTTTTCTGGTATACTAATTATGTACTTCATAATCTATATATTATTTACAACTATATGGATAACCAACCAGAAACAGAAGCTTTAAGCTTAATTGCACAAGTAAATTCAATGGTAGTTAACGCAGGTATAGAGCCAAATATAGACAAATCGGAACTCGCTAGTTTACAATCAAAGGCACGCGGTTTTGATGAGTTAATTAAAAGACATCATGATGCAATCATAAACGAAAATAAGAGATTTAGAGACTCTGTAGTATCGCTTGTAAACGATATTAATCAAACTCATTCAAGAGCTCAGCAGACACCAGCTTCAAATTAAATCAAGATTTTTGGACTCTATCGTTGGGTAGAAGATTGTTAATGAAAGAAATACCTTTCATAATTTCTTCTATCCTTGCATCACTAAGTGTTCCAACATATCTTTCCAGTTCATCAATAGTGACTATTATTGTTTTAGATACTTCTACAATACTGCTTTTATCTAGACCACCCTCTCCTTCATCAAGCACAACGTTTCCAGGCATACTTGCTTTATTTTGGTTTGAAGTTATAGAACAGAGAGTAATCAGATCTCCATCGAAATTCACTACCACTTGTGGATGCGCAATATTATTACTTTGTTTTAACCAGTAAATATCTCCAATATTCATAAACACATTTTAACAAAAAATATCCACCTTTTCGGATGGATATTTCTCTACTTACTGACCTTAATTTTAAAAAATGAGGCTACGGAGAATCGAACTCCGATTACCAGATTGAAAATCTGATGTCCTAACCGTTAGACGATAGCCCCATTTTTCCTAATTAATCACATTATCTACAACTTTCCGACAAACTTGAGTACATCGGAGACATGAGCCATAAACGTTAATTTATGCGGAGAATTATAACTTTTTTATTCAATTTCTTCAATAAATTACTATAAACAATTCAAACTGAAGCAGCCAGATTTCTCTGGCTGCCTCATAATAATTACATTTAGAATCCTAATTTTTCATTAACAAGAATAACCTGCACTCTTCCAGGCATCATTGGAGATACGTTATTCAGAATAAATAACTCTCTAACATTACTCTCTGGCATCCCATAAGCTGCTTGTACTCTTACACTTTCTTGAGGTAGAACAGTTTCGTAAATTCTTTTTAAACCATCATCTAAGTCTTTAACAATCTTCTTAGTACTTGCAATAACAACAATTTTGTCTGCTCCATAAGCTAGTCCAGGGATCTGGCTACCTGAATTACTCGCCCACATTAACTTTCCGTCTTGTGTAATAGCATGTGCACTAACTACTGCAAAATCATGAACACCACCAACCTTGCTCATTTCTTTCTTCTGAGTATTTCGATCCATAGTATTCAATTGTGCTCTTACAGAGTTGAACTTACCGGACTCGTTAAGTTCTTTTGCTAAGCCAATTTCATCCAACGTTTTTGATGTCATAGTCATAACTTCAGAACCTTCTGGGATTAATTCTAAAGCTTGTAACTTAGCTTTTTCCCCATTCTCTACAATGTAAACAACAAAACCATTTGCTTTTAAAGCTTCTGCTGCTTTATTTACTTCTTCTGAGCTGGGAATCGAAACATGATCCATAAATTAAATTTAATAAATAAGTGGTTTTATTCTAACCCTTGAACATGCTAAAATACAAGTACATACAATTTTAATATATACTATCATTTTAGATACTATGAAGGAATGCACAAGCACATCATCTGTTAATTTAACAATCCATGTTATGGGTGGAAAGTGGAAAGCTTTATTACTTTGGAACTTATCCAAAGGAACAAAAAGATTTAGTGAGCTACAAAAACTAATGGAAGGTATCACACAGAAAATGTTAACACAACAGCTAAGAGAGCTTGAATACGATGGTTTAATCTCAAGGAAAGTATATCCTGTTGTTCCTCCTAAGGTTGAATACACGCTTACAGAATACGGAAAAACTCTTCAACCAGTCTTGGATGCTATGGCAAAATGGGGGGAGATTCATTACGAAAAAAATAAAGCTAAGTACAATAAATTAATTGAAGATAAAGTTAAATAACTTTAGTATAGTTTTTCTACTTGATTTCTTTCTGAAGATTTACAATTGCTTTCTTTAAATCAATGCCCTTTCCCAATACTGGTTTCCAAAGATCTCCTAATTTGTCTAGACGTTTTGAAAGAGTTTTAATTGTATAGTCTTTAACATTCAGTTTTCCTGTAACCTCTGACCATTTGAGTGGAGTAGAGACAGATGCTTTAACTACTGGTCTTACTGAATAAACTGATGCAGTTGTTTGACCTAATCTATTTTGTAAAAAATCAATATAGACTTTCCCCTTTCTTTTATCTGGAGACCTCTCTAAAGAAATAATTTCCGGCATTTGTTTTTGGATCCATATTGCAACAATTTCAGAGAATTGTCGTGAATTATCGTATGTATATTTAGCTCCAAGTGGGATATAAATATGCAATCCTCTTTTGCCAGATGTTTTAATATAGTTTTCAACTTCTATCTTATCTAAAAGCTCATGAATTTTTAAAGCTACTTCAACTGTATGTTTAAACTCTACATCATTAGGGTCTACGTCAAATATTAGGTAGTCTGGATTATCAATATTTTCAATTGTCGAATCCCAAGGATTCATCTCTATACAACCTAAATTTGATAAGAAGAGTAATGTTTCAACATTTTCACAAAGTATATAATCTACAACTCTTTTACTGCTTTCAGAATAGATTCCATAAGTCTTTACAAAGTCAGGATGAGCTTGCTCATAATCCTTATGATAAAAACTTCCTCCATTTATTCCATCAGGGTGCCTATTCATATTCTGTGGTCTTCCTTTTAAATAAGGAAGAATAAAATCAGAGATCTCTAAATAGTACTTTGCTAAGTCTAGTTTTGTGTAACCATCTTCTGGCCAGTAAACTTTATCCGGATGAGAAATTAGAGTTAAGGGTTCTGATATTTTTGTTGTCTTTAGTTTCTGTTCTTTTGTATCTTCACTATTTATATCATTTGGAGTTTTATCTTCTCTTAATCTTTGGAAAATGGCTTGTCTAAGCATTCCATCTTTAGTAACTTCTGCATAATTTATATCTGCAACTATGACTGGTTCAACAAATACACTCATTTTAGGAACTTCGGTTGTATCTGAGAAAGGTGAATCTTTACGAGTATTTTTATCTAAAAGTGTTTTAAGCTCTTCAAGACTTTTATCATCAAAACCACTACCAGTATTTCCTAGATAAACTAGTTTTCCATACTTATATCTTCCAAGAAGCAATGATCCGAAGAACTTTCTATTTCCCTGTGGTTGAGTGTACCCGCAAATTAAACACTCCATTTCTTTCGAAGTTTTAAACTTCTTCCAACTATCTACTCTTTCACCACTTATATAAGGACTGTCTTCTTTTTTTGCAACAACTCCTTCATAACCTTTCTTTATCATCTCTTTAAAAAGTTTTTTTCCATCAGTCTTTATAAAACTATTTATAAGAATATTTTTTGGCAGTTTAACTTTTTTAGATAATGATTCTAAGGTCTTTTTACGCTCAATCAATGGGAGAGTTCTAAGATCCAAGTCATCTAAAGAAAGTACGTCGAAAAGACAATATTGTATTGTACCTTCCTTGTCTTTTGTATAGTTTTGTAATAGTTGAAAGTCAGGAATCTTTTTTTTATTTATAACAGTAATTTCACCATCTAAGACTACATTTATTTTTAATTTCTCAAGAGATTCAACAATTTCAGGATATTTTGAATTTAAATCTATTTGGTTTCTTGAAATTAGGTTTACCTTACCATCGTTTAAAACTGATACAGCTCTATATCCATCAAGTTTTGGCTCAAATATCCAGTCTTTATCGTCAAATGCCTCCTCAGATGTCGAAGCAAGCATAGGTAAAGTTATTCTATCTAGAGTTTTCTTCTCATGCTCGACTTCTTTTTTTTTACCTGAATCCCACTCTTTATTTGATTTTTCAATTTCTTCCATTGTTAGGCCAGTCTTAGCTGATAGGTCTGCGTCTTTTATTTCGAGTGGTTCATACTCATCCTTATCTTTTATAAACAACCATGCGTTTTCTCCAGCTTTCTTAAATCGAACTAAAGCAAATATACCTGCTAATTTTGCACCCCTTAACTCAAGTTTTAAATCACCTTTTTCTAATCCTTCACTAATAGCCTTATCTATTTCCTCAGGCGTTGTTGCTCCTGGTACAGTATAGTTACCATAATCCCAGACCATCACTGTTCCAGCCCCATAGTTTCCTTCGGGTATTGTCCCTTCAAAGTCGAAATAATTTACTGGATGATCTTCAACCATCATTGCTAAATGCTTTTCTTTCGATGATATAGGTACGCCTTTAGGGACAGCCCAACTTAACAAGACACCTTTATGTTCTATTCTGAAGTCGAAATGAAGTCGTGTTGCAACATGTTTTTGAACAACAAACATTTGCTTATGTTCATGAGAGACCTTACCTTCCGGTTCTTTTGTTTGTTTGAAATTTCTTTTTTCGTTATATTTTTCTAAAGCCATTAATTTGCTTTAACATTATCCAAACTCTTTTTTAAAGACTCCATAAGCTCATCCATATCTGTTGCTTTGGGCTGTTTATTTTCAACATCTACTTTAACAGTCTTATGTTTAGACTTTGCCTCTATAACTTTTTTCAGACCATTAATATAGTCATCCTGAAACTGTCCAGGCTTAAAGGTTTCAGTCATATTTTCTACAAGATCCATCGCTAGATCTAATTCTTTTTCTTTAACATCGTAATCTTTAGGTAAATTCAAACCCTTTATTTCTCTAATTTCTGAATCATATCTTAGTTGATTTAGAACTAAAATCTCACCATCAAACTTTAAAACACATAAATGCTCTTTATTTTTGAAGACAAATTCAGCAACACCTACTTTTTTTGACTTCTGTAGCGCCTTTGCAAACAAAGCGTAAGTTTTCTCGGCACCATCAGCAGGTTCTAAGTAGTAAGGCTTCTCATAATATTTCGAATCTATGTCTGATTCCTTTACAAAACATTCAATGTCTATAGTTTTACTTCTATGGATTTCTACTTTATCAAAATCTTCTTCATCAAGAATTACATAGTCGCCTTTACTAAATTCAAAACCTTTAACAACATCTTTCCATGCAACTTCTTTTCCTGTCTTAGCGTCGATTCTTGCGTATCTAATTGGTGATTTATCTTTTTTACTTAGAAGATCTAAATCCAAAGCTACTTCTTGTGTCGCAGTGAATAGGTTAACTGGAATATAGATTAACCCAAAAGAAATTCCTCCGCTCCAAATTGGTCTCATAAGTTCAAATTAATATTTATTTTATCTACATTCTAACAAAATGAGGGAATGAAAAAAATCTAAATTCTGATTATTTGGTTGTTGGTGGTTTTACGGTTTTCTGATATCTTGTATGTAGTATCTAATTTACTATTTTGAATGGGAAAATCTACAATATACGCTAATGGGCAACTACTAGTGGGTCTTGATCAATTTGCTCAAGTTGATGACCTTTATTATCCTTTTATTGGTTTAGAAAACCATACCTCATCTACTTTTGTACACAAAATCGGAGTAATGGTTGATGGTCAATTTACTTGGCTAGATGATGGCAAGTGGTCCTTTTGTTTTAATTGTGAATTGATAGATAAGAGACGATTAATAACTGCACTCCACATGGATCTAGGTATACAGCTTAAGTTTAATGATGAGGTTTACAACGAAAAGAACATCTTTCTAAGAGGGATTGAAGTATCAAATTTAGCTCCAAAAGATCGGACAATTCAGTTATTTTTCAATCAACAATTTGAAATTTACGAATCACATAGAGGAGATACTGCATATTACGATCCAAAAAAAAACTTAATCATTCACTATAAAGGTAGGAGAATTTTCTTAATAAATGCAAAAACAAGAGATGATCAAGTGTATTTTGATGACTATACTGTAGATGTTATGGATCCAGCAACAAATACCGGCAGTTACAAGGATGCTGAAGACGGTAAACTACAGAAAAGATCTATTGAGTATGGATTAGTTGATTCTACAATTGGAGTAACTTTAAAAATACCTGCAAACAAAATAAAGACAGTCGATTATTGGATGATCGCAGCTAAATCCATACAAGAAGCTGATGAGATAAACGATTATGTGGAGAAGAAGACCCCTGCATATTTACTAGAATCGACTAGAGATTACTGGAAAGCTTGGAGTAATAAAATTGAGTTAGATTATAAAGATTTAAGCCCAGATATTGCTTGGCTCTATGAAAGATCACTTGAGGTTATTAGACTAAATACTGACAATTCTGGAGCTATTATAGCTTCAATTGACGCGGATCTACTGAAGTATGGAAGAGACACTTATAGCTATGTATGGCCAAGAGATGGTGCATTTGTCACTATTGCGTTTGCTAAAGCCGGTTACGGAGATCAATTAAGAAATATTTTCGAATTCTTTAAGAATGTAATTTCTAAAGAGGGCTATTTTATGCAGAAATATAGAGCAGATGGTTCTTTAGGAAGTTCATGGCATCCTTGGATTTTTAATGGCAAGCAGGAGTACCCAATTCAATTAGATGAAACTGCACTTGTTGTATATGCGTTATGGGAAGCATTCAATAATGACAAAGATGTTGAGTTTATAGAAAATATCTATAACGACCTCTTAGTAAAAGCAATCGACTTCTTAAAGACAAGAATCGACGAAGAAACTGGCATTGTTAAACCAAGTTACGATTTATGGGAAGAGTTATTTGCTACATCAACATTTACAAGTTGTACTGTTTATGGAGCTTTTTATGCAGCTGCAGAGTTAGCTAAATTCTTCGGTAAGGAACATAGATATAAAGAATACTCCGAGTATGCTGAGAAGGTTAAACAGGGAATTCTAAAATATCATTATGATGAATCGGATAACACATTTTACAAATATATATTCTGTGTGGAGAATGATATAAAAAATACAATTAGGCCAGCAAAAATTATTGATTCATCTTGTTTATATGCACTACATAGATTTAATGTACTGGATGTAGATGATTCTAGATTAAAGAGTCATCAGAAGACAACTGTCGAAAGATTACTAAATAATGAGGGAATTGGTGGTTATCCAAGATACGAAAACGATATTTACTTCCGAAATGAAGATACTGGAAAAGGAAATCCTTGGATAATAACAACTTTATGGATGGGACAACTTGAAATAAAACAAGCTAAAAATTTAGAAGATTTAAAAAAGACAAAAAGTTATATTGAATGGGCTTATAAGTATGCCTCTCAATCTGGTATGTTCTCGGAACAATTAAATGCCAAGACTGGTGAACAACTATCTGCGACTCCACTAACATGGAGTCATGCTGAATACATAGTTACAGTAAGGGAATACCTTCGCCGTTATAATGAGTTAAGCATAACTGTCCCGTAATTATGGTATAATCTGGATTGTGCTACTTTTTACAAAGAAATATGAAGGAGCCGTTTAACATAGTATATCTATTCCATATATACCAGCCGCATTGGCAAACAGTGGAAGTCTTGGAAGAGAATTATAATAAATTCTACCTTCCTCTACTACAAATTTTGGAAACTCATCCAAATTACAAGATCACTCTAAATCTAACTGCTTCCCTAACAGAACAGTTGGCAAATCAAAATAAAACTGAATTTTTTGACAAACTAAAATTACTTGTAAAAAAAGGACAGGTAGAACTAGTTGGAAGTGCAGCATATCATCCTGTATTACCATTAATTCCTGAGGAAGAAGTTATAAGACAAATTAAGCTTAACGATGAGATTAATTCAAAATATCTAGGAGATGCCTGGACGAGAAAAGGATTTTTCCTTCCAGAACTAGCATATTCACCAGAAGTTTCGAAAACTATTAAAGACTTAGGTTTTGAATGGTTAACTATTGACCAAACATCCATCGAAGAAGAAATAGACTGGGAAAGCACATACATTGATGCTTCTTCGGGAATAAAATTATTAGTTAATAATAAAATTTTCTACTCTAAAGAAGAAAGAAAGTTCTCTAAATATCAATACACTGTTCTGATTAATGATGGAGAGGGTCAAGTAAATAAAGAAGCTAACGAAATTGATTGGAATATGTATTTAAAAGAGACAGAACCAAATACACAATATGTTTACTTGACTGCAAGTGAATATTTGAAAGAAGTTGGAGGTAAAAGTGTTGAGTTAAACCTAGTAAAAAGCAATTGGCAACAAACAGAAGATGAGAAGAAGATTAGCAGTTACTATCACTTATGGGAAAACGACTCTGAACCTATACATAAGCTTTTATGGGAATTCTTATTTGAGACCATGAAGATTGTAAAGAAAAATGAATCTGATGTGAACTTTGAGATGTCTAGAAGAGAGTTAGATAAAGCCCTAGCTAGCTGTACTTGGTGGTGGGTAGATGGGAGAATATATGGATATAACCCTACTGCAATAGAAATGGGTGCTTATGCAATGATAAACGCTGTAAGATCACTCAAACACGAAGATAAAGAAACAAGAATTAAAATGGAAAAAATGTATTCTGACCTTATTTTTGAAGTCTGGAAAAGACATTGGCAAAATTATGAAAATAGCAGTAATTAGTTCTAATACTTTATCAACACCTCCCGACCCCAGTACTTTAAAACCAGGTTGGGGAGTATCTATGCATGATGTCGTCTCGACAATTACCGAAGGATTAGTTGCAAGAGGACATGATGTTACACTATTTGCAAGTGGTGATACAAAAACTACGGCTAAATTAGAGTATGTTTGGGAAAAGGCTTCAGTGAACTACGAAGTTCACACAGATCAGTTTGATGGTCTTTACATGACTTACGATAATGTATTAGCTTCATATTGCTTTCAAAAAAACCTTACAGAGAGGTACGACATTATTTATACCTACCATGTTTTTGATTCAGGTATTTTTGGTTTTCTAACAGATACACCTATTATATCTACTTTGCATGGAATAAGAGGAGATCATGAAGCAGTTGTCGTCCCCAAAATAATTAAACCAAACTACTATGTAAGTATTTCTCAGTTCCAAATTAAGTCTATGGACTATTTAAAAGTCACTGAATGCATTCCGAATGGCATTGATAAGGACTTGTTTAACTTTAGTCCTGAATCAGGAAATAGTTTAGTTTTTGTTGGAAGAATAACAACGGATAAAGGTACAGATATTGCAATTCAAGTAGCAGGTAAAATGGACTTGGAATTAGATATTCTAGGAGAAACAAATTATAAACCACTTCAAGACCAAGTAGAAGAATTAGCCAAAGGGCATAAAATAAATTTTCATGGAAACATTCCAAAACAAAATGTAGGAGACATTGTATCAAAGTCTAAAGCATTCATCTTTCCAATTAGATGGGATGAGCCTTTCGGATTAGTACTTGCAGAGAGTTTAGCTTGTGGGACACCTATAATAGGATTTGCAAACGGTTCAATGCCAGAAATTGTTGAAGATGGAAAAACTGGTTTCCTTGTAAATATGGATGGAGAACATATAAGAGGAGATTGGATTGTGAAAAAAACAGGTGCAGAAGGTTTAGAAGAGGCATTAAATAAATTATATAGTCTATCTGATGAAGACTATGCTCAAATGAGAAAAGATTGCAGAGAGACATTTGAAAAGAAATTTACTAAAGAAATGATGATCGACAGATACGAAGAATTATTTGAAAAAATTGTTAAAAAAGAAATAGAATGAAAGTATCTATAATCACTTCTACATATAATAGGAAGAACTTTTTAGAGGAATGTATTAAAAGTGTACAATCTCTGAAATGCGAGCCATTAGACATTGAAATAGAACATATAGTTTACGACGATGCATCAACTGATGGAACAGATGAACTATTTACTTCAAACAAATACTCTAATACTACATATATTAGAGGTGAATCTAATAAAGGTCCTGCAGAAGGAAGAAATATTGCTATTAAAAAAGCAACTGGAGATTATATTTTTGTATTAGATAGTGACGATATAATCTTACAACGAACTATTCATAATTTTGTAAGTGTAGCTATTGAGAATCCAACTACAGATTGGTTTATTTCTGGTTTCCTAAGAGTAGATGAGAAACTTACTTATTCAATTGGTAATGACTACTATGGATGGAGATTTAGCTCTATTGAAAATATGTTAGATTCAGTTTTCAAGGGTGAGCATTTTATACAGCATAATGTCTTCTTTAAGAAGGAATTATTTACTAAAGTAGGCGGGTATAACTCTGAAATGAGAATGGCTGAAGACTTAGATTTATTTGTTAGGTTCTTGTTAAATAAATCAATGCCCAAGAATATTGATTCCATTTCTCACTTACATAGAATACACGGTGGTAATTTGTCCGCAGGTAAGGACCTAGAAAGTCACAAGAAGGATGCCCAAATTATTTATAGTAGATATAAACAACTAGAAAAATGACAACTAAACCTTTAAAAATACTACAAGTAGTAAGTGAAATCTATCCCTATTCTAAAACAGGTGGACTTGGGCACGTTACTGCTGATATAACATACAATCTAGCAGACGCAGGAAATGATGTAACAGTATTTACACCGTTGTATGGTAGTGTTTGGAAAATAATTAAGAAAAAGAATGTTGAAACAGTTCTCGTTGATATTCCTATAAAAATTGATGAGTCTACAACAATAACTTGCTCATGTATTAAATATGTTCGACACAATGGGTCAAGACAGCCAATTACTTTCTACTTTATAAATCATTACGATTTTTTTGGAAGGTACTCTAGAAACTTATATTTAAGCAACGATATGCATAAGAGGTTTTATTTCTTTTCTAAGGCAGTTGTAGCAATTATCAATGAATTAAAATTGAATTTTGATATTGTTCATGTACACGATTGGATGGCTGCCCTTTTTCCTAGATTGCTCAAAGAAGATTTTAACTTTAGAAAAAATAAAATTCCAAAGAGTGTACTTACAATCCATAACTTAGCATTTCAAGGCTCTGGTTTTATAAATAGCCATAGGTTTGATAAAAAATACCAAAGACCACCATCAGTTTATTTACCAAAGTATTGGGATGATAGTAAATGGGACAAGCTAAATTTTCTAAAACAAGGTATTAAAAGTGCCGATATGATTACTACTGTCTCATCTACATATGCAGAAGAAATAGTAACTCCGCAATATGGTGAAGGACTTTCAAACTTTTTATCAAAGAGAAAACCAATTTTTGGTATTGTAAATGGAATTAATTATAAAAGTTACAACCCAGCAACTAGTAAGAACTTAAAAGAGAAGTTCAGTATCTCTAACTTTACTGAAAAGAAAAGGAAAAATAAGGAATTTTTAATAAAAACATTGGGACTTCCCAAGAGTTATATAAATATGCCATTTATAGCTACGACTCATAGACTAAGTTACCAAAAAGGCTTTGATATAGTAATAGAGGGCATGAAAAATATAATGAAGATGAATGCTGTTTTAATTGTTCTTGGAGACGGAGATAAAGGCTATACTGATAAATTTCATGAGCTAGATAAAAAGTACAAGAATTTATTTTTCATAACTCCTTTCTCAGATGTATCAGAAGAGAGACTTCTAGCAGCAGCAGATATCTTATTATGCCCATCGGTATACGAACCTTGTGGGACTAGTCATATGAAAGGTATGAGATACGGTGTAGTCCCAATAGCTAGGCAAACCGGGGGATTATCAGATACGATTTTCAACTATGATAAGAAAAGAAATTTAGGAACTGGATTTTTATTTCAAGACTTTACTAAAGCAGATCTATTAGACTCAATCAAGCTTTCTCTAAAATATTATCAAGATAAAAAGATTTGGAAAGGTTTGGTATTAAGATGTATGAACCAGTCCTTCACATGGGAGAAAAGTATTGAAGAGTACTCCTTCTTGTATAGAAAACTCTTAAAGAAAAATAAAAAATAAGCAAAGCTTGTTACTACACAGTATTTATTTTTCTAATTGTTTCTCAATCTTTTCTAAATGCATTAAAATTGCTTCAATTTCTCTTTCAGCTCTTAAATTTACCTCGTAATCAACTTCAGATCTAGCCTCAGAATGTTTTCCTTGTAAATTCTGACCAATCATAATTATTGGCATCAGAAAAATCTGAATCATATTGGAAATAAACAACCAGAAAGCAAATGCTGGAAATGGATCAAATCTAAATTGAGTAGGTCCTAATGTATTCCAAGCTAGCCAGATTAATGTCCAACAAAATATAATTATAAAGAAACCCATCGTACCAACGTGTGTTGTTATAAATAATGCAAATCTATCTAATGAAGATAGCTCCTCATGAACTTTCTTGTGTGTATTGACGATAGGTTTTCTAAGTCTTTTTAACGATTCTAATGAAGGTATTTCTTCCATAAGTATTAATATAATAATGTTATTGAGTATTCTATAATGAATGTTTGCGCTCTACAAGTATTCATACCAAATTCATCTTTTAATAATATATTGACATTGGTGTAGAAGAGATTTAATATGAACCTAGTACCCAGGTTAATAAATAAATATGACTGAAGAAAAAAAGAAAGCTGAATTATCTACTAAGAAGGCAATCGGAACTTTAAACAAGGTTCTACAAATGACTAACAACGACGAATATTGTCCAGATATTATCCAGCAAATTGATGCCTCTATAGGTTTACTCAAATCTGCAAAGAAAAATTTACTGTATGGTCATTTGGACCATTGCTTAGAAATGAAACTAAAGGAGAATAAAGAGAATGCAATTCAAGAACTAATTCGTATTTTTGACTTATCTAAATAATTTTTAAACAATATGCTCACAATCAATCAAAATGTTCTAAAGAAAATAACAATTGGCTTAATAACTATTCTTGTTCTAATAGTTGTAATTTTTCTTCTAGTTAATCCACCTGCAGTTGCAGACACAACTGCGAGCAGTGCAGAGATACAAACAGATGGTAAACAACTAATTTCAATAACAGCAAAAGCAGGCTTTAAGCCAAATGCATTTGTCGCACAAGGCAATAAGTCCACAATACTAAGAGTAACTACAAAAAACACCTTTGATTGTAGTTCAAGTATTACAATAGCTTCACTAGGAATTAGTAAAACACTGCCAATGACAGGTGTGACTGATATAGAACTTCCGGCACAAGCTGCAGGTACTAAATTACTAGGAACATGCTCAATGGGGATGTATTCATTCACAATTAATTTTACATAATGCACAACTATAAAATTGAGATTGCTAATGTAGACTGTAAAGGCTGCATTGGTTTGATAAAGCTCGCCTTTGAAGATATTGAAAATAAACTTAAAGACTTCAATATTGTAGAAATAAGTTTTGAGAATAAGTTTGCCAAAGCTGAGTTTAACTCTTCATTAGACAACACAGAAGTTGCCAGTATATTAACTCCTGTTTTTAATACAGATCTATCTAAATATACCTATAAATTTATATAGTATGGAAATGTCTACAGAAAACGTTAAGGTAACTCTACCTGTCAAAGGAATGCATTGTGCAAGTTGCTCTCAAACTATCGAGAAAACACTAAAGAAACAAGATGGAGTTGTTGCTTGCGAAGTAAATTATGGCAATGAGAAAGCAAAAATTGTATACGATCCAAAGAAAACAAGTATTGCTAAATTAAGTAGTAAAATAGAACCTTTTGGATACTCTCTTCAACAAGAGCAACATTCTATGCCAGATGGCTCGATGATGATGGACCACGATATGAAAAATATGGATCCAAATATGAAGGGAATGGATCACTCTGAGCATTTAGGATTAAATCAAAGTAGAGAAGATAAGCTAAAAGAACTAGAAAAGCAAAAAACAAAAGTCCTCTTTATAATGCCATTAACTGTAATTGTATTTGCATTTATGATTTGGCAAATACTTTCCTTAGCATCAACGACATTTCCTCAATTCTTTATTCCAGATGCAATATATAATCCAATCTTGCTAGTTTTTGCTTCAATATCACTTTTCTGGGTTGGTTTAGATTTTTTAAAAGAAGTAATTACTTTTATTAAATATAGAGTTTCTACAATGTACACGCTAATTGGAATTGGCACTTCAGTCGCATACATCTATAGCGCTATTGTTGTACTCTTTCCTCAAATAATTGAAGCTCTAAAACTTCCAATGCATACTTATTTTGACATAACCATTGTGGTTGTTGGGTTTGTGTACCTTGGAAAGTACATTGAGTCTAGATCTAAATTACAAACAGGAGAAGCTATTGAAAAACTTTTAGGTCTTCAAGCTAAAACTGCTGTTGTAGAAAGAGAAGGAAATGAAATCGAGATCTCAATAGCAGAAGTTGTTGAAGGAGACATTATTATTATTAAACCTGGAGGAAAAATCCCAGTAGACGGTGTAATTGTTGAAGGAAGTTCTTCTATTGATGAGTCGATGATTACAGGTGAACCAATCCCAGTTGATAAAACAATAAATGAAAATGTTATCGGTGGAACTATAAATAAGCAGGGTCATTTAAAGGTTAAAGCTCTAAAAGTTGGAAATGCAACTTTATTATCACAGATAATTAAAATGGTTGACGAAGCACAGGGAAGTAGAGCACCAATACAAAAGCTTGCAGACCAAATTTCTGGAGTTTTCGTACCTGCTGTGTTGATAATTTCTGTACTGACATTAGTTTTGTGGATAGTAGTTGGATCACAATTTATGGATTTTGGTCAAGCTCTCTCCATTGGACTCACTTGTTTTGTAGGAGTTCTAGTTATTGCATGCCCTTGTGCACTAGGTTTAGCTACACCCACTGCAATTATTGTTGGGACAGGAATTGGAGCAAAGAATGGAATACTAATTAAAGATGCCGAAAGTTTAGAGAAGTTTCATAAAGTAGATACTATAGTCACAGACAAAACAGGAACTATTACGAAGGGAAAACCAGAAGTAACAGAGATTATTTCAATGAATAACCTTAGTGAAAATGAAATTTTAAAAATAATCGCATCACTCGAAAAGTTATCTGAACATCCTTTAGCAGAAGCAATTGTCAACAAAGCGAAGGAATCTAATATTGAGATGAAAAAGGTTGAGGATTTTAAAATTATTGAGGGTAAAGGTTTAACTGGAAAAGTTGATGGAGAAATTTATTATGCTGGAAATTTAAAACTACTTGCAGATTTAAAACTAGTAATTGACAAATCCAAGTTAGATAAATTTACAAAAGAAGGTAAAACACCTGTTATTTTATCTACTAAAAATGAAGTCATTGCCTTAATAGCAATTGCAGATACGCTTAAAGATAATATTAAAGAGACTATTATAGAATTACACAAATTAGGCTTAAAAGTTGTAATGATGACTGGTGATAATCTAGACACAGCTAAATATATTGCGTCTCAAGTTGGACTAGACGATGTGATTGCAGAAGTATTGCCAAATGAGAAAGCTGAAAAAATAAAGGAACTTCAATCTCAAGGTAAAATAGTTGCAATGCTAGGAGATGGAATAAACGATGCTCCTGCACTCGCACAAGCAGATATAGGGATTGCGATGGGAACAGGCACAGATATAGCTATAGAGTCTGCTCAAATTACTTTGCTAAAAGGAGATTTTTCTAAAGTATTACAGGCAATAAAACTTTCAAGATTTACAATGAGTGCTATAAAACAGAATCTATTCTGGGCCTTTGCATACAATATTGTTGGGATACCTTTAGCAGCAGGTTTACTTTATCCTTTTTTTGGGATACTTCTTAACCCAGCTTTTGCCGGACTTGCAATGGGTGCATCATCGGTTAGTGTTGTTGCAAATTCATTAAGACTTAGATTTA
>JBLGEO010000031.1:0-2251 GCA_047445235.1 Candidatus Dojkabacteria bacterium
GTAGATATAGAAGTTGAAATTACAGATGGAACTTACCACGAAGTTGACTCTAATACAGATACATTTAGATCTTGTGCATTTTATGGAGTTAAGAACGCAATGAAAAAAGCAAATCCAGTATTACTAGAACCAATCATGTTGGTAACAATAAATGTGCCAGATGAATATGTTGGATCTGTTAACGGTTACTTATCTTCTAAGAGAGGTTTAATTAAGAACCTACTTCAAAGAGGAAAGACAAAAGAAATTGTTGCAGAAGCACCTTTATCTGAAATGTTTGGATATATTGCAGACTTAAGAAACCTAACATCCGGTACAGCAGCTGGAAACATGGAGCCAAGTCACTATGCAGAAGTTCCAAAGAATATTATGGAGAAGGTATTGGGAACAGCACCTGCTAAATAATATCTAATGTGATATTTTAAGAGAGGGAGCAATCCCTCTCTTTTATTTTTTTAGAAAATAAATATGAATGATCAAACACCAATGTTAGGAGATTTCGGACGTGAAATATCTGAGAAGGACTCTGTATTGACTGCCAACGAACTAGATAAAAGATTGGAAAGGGTTTTGTCAGCTTTAGCAATAGCAAGAAGAGATAAAAATAAAGAAGAAATAAATGCACTTGAATTAGAGGAAGCTATGTTGATGCGGATGATCTTCAAAGTTACACCAACTCCAGGTGCTAAACCATTGAAGAAAAAAGTTGGTGAAGGACTTTTTTAAGTATATATTGCCAAAATATACCAACAAGGACTATAATACGCGTAAGTATTTAAGTTATAGAAGATTGTGGATATTATACCTCTAACTAATAGTTCAAAAATCGAAGCTTTCGATTTTAATAGTTACGGACTTATAGAACTAAAGAAAAGATACTCCTCACTTCGATCTGATTTAAAAAAATCTTTAAATGTTTACACTACTCCCCTACTACAAGCAGAATTAATACAATTCCACGAAGAACTCTGGTGTGAAATTACCAGAATGAAAAAAGAAGATCTTTTAGATAATTCCTTTGAAGATTTGTTAACAAATCTATTTGTTTTTAATGATGAGGAACTAAACCCATCAATAGACTTTCTTACATTACTAGATCTAAAAAATAAGATATACCTCCTTAAACCAGCAAAGAAAATTCTGGAATCATATTTGAATATTATAGAAAAGTATAGATTCCCATTGCTAGGTGAGACTTCTCTGAGCACAGATAATACTTACAAGTGGGAAGGATTAAGACCTCATAGAATAGATTTAACTGTTGAAAGTTAGAATATGAATTTATCCATAACAATAGAACAAATCTTAAACAACTCGCCTCTTGAAACTGGTTTTATTACTTCGGTATCTAAATACCCACTAATTGATTACATCTCATACCCTATTTCTGAGGATGAAAAGCATTACCAGTCAGAAGATGTAATTGAGTTATTTAAATTAGCTTGTGAACTTTTTAAAAAAGATCCAAATTCTTTTGAAAACCAAAATGAACTCGCTAGGTGTATGTCAATTATGCTACATCATTTTGATATAAGAAATGAACAAACTTGTGAAGTACTTCAAGTTTTAATTAGTCCATTTATAGATATATGTAGAGCTGAATTTGATAATCTTTCGGCAAAAATCCTTTTCATCCTTCATGAAGAAGGTGATTTTGCAAGTGAGAAAATGGTTAAGTCATATCAGTTTTTTAGAAAAGTTCTAACTCCATTTAGCTTAGACATGGATGGTAATGCAGTGCCTATAATGGATGATATCTATGTAAGAAGAATGTTCCTGATAATGGAAAAAGCCTTACCAAGATTTGATGAGGAGCTTGAGTTCCTGGATTATGTAGTCTCAATATAAATAATCAACTATTATGTTATAGTAAGAGGAGAGAAGCCCCCTCTATAAATTTTTCAAATTAATTTCCACTCTCTCATCTCGACTCCATTATTTCCATCCTCTTATTTCTAATCTCTAATATATTTTTTATTTAGATTAAATGGATCATCTCAGTAATTACGATCTTAAAGTTAATAATTTAATAAAAGTTAATTATGAGAGTCTGGATATCCACTCTGTTGTAGGTTATTTGAATCCAATAGAAGATCCAAAAGTAAGAAGGATGTCTAATAGATCGTATTTAAAACTTGATATTGGGTTTTCAAGAGAAGGTATAAAGATAGAAACAATAGGTGATTTATGTCAGTTTACATATGCGGAAATACTTAGAAGGTTGAATGGACAAGAACTTTCTGCTAATTCA
>JBLGEO010000032.1:0-19930 GCA_047445235.1 Candidatus Dojkabacteria bacterium
GATTAACTGCTAAACAACTGTATTAGGTGGTAATGCTATAAAATTCCGACTATTTTTAGAAGAATTAGGAGTGTAACTATCATTAGGGTGAACAAAATGACTAAAAATATGTTCTGAAGTTGGGTTTTCTTTACTTTTACAAGTTTTAACATTCCAAGCTCATGCTCATTATTTCCCAGGTCTTTGCTATTTTCTGCAAACATTTTTATCGGTTCTAATGGTTTTGACATTGATTTGGAGAATTGGTATTTATCATACTCTATTCTTCTGATCTTACTTCCAAAAGTTCCATGATAAAAAATTAATCCTGAAGATGCAAGGTTCTCTGCAATGTACTTTTTAATTGCATCATCACCACCTTCTAGCTCTGCGAGGGTTGCTCCATGCAAAAGTCCTGAGTTGATTGAGTTAAATTGATCTGTTTCGCACACAAGCCAGAGAGTATTTTTACTTATCATTCCGAGCATATATATTGGACTCTGGTGAAGGAACTTTAAGTCTGCTGTAGAAAAAAATGTATAGATTTCTTTACTTTCTGTAACTCGAGATTTTGGATGTGTATGTACTACAAATACAGGTCCAAAAGCATTGTCTTCTTCTAGAATATGCCTTTTAATGTTTGTTGAGATATTTTTGTCTCCAATAGAAAATTTAATATCAATTTTGTCTTCGAATGGTTTTAAAACGGGTTTAGAAATTCTAAGCTCTGGTACAACACTATTGTAATCTCCTGCTTTTGGCTTACTAAAGAATAGTTTTTTTCCTAGATAAACTGCTGTTTCTGAATACTCCCATCCAGTAGATCCATTTCTGATCGTTCCTATACCAAAAGTCTTTTCTCTTGTGTAATCCTCTAAATACTTTAGTTCCTTAACTACGTTATCTTCAAGGTAGATAGAATCTGGCCAATCAGAATTTTTAGGGCGATAAGCGTGCCTTTTCCAGTCTAGGTTTATTTTACTTAACTCAGATAGATATACTTCCGACATTGTGGATTATTAATTCTACTCCAGTGTATCACAAATATGACGACAAGCCTTCTCGAGTCAGCGCTTGGACTAGGCCGTGCTACAGCCTCTTAAGAATTAAGATTTTCTATTCAACCCTTAACCCGCAACCAGTAACCAACAACTCTTATTAATGTTAAGATTTAGCACTATTAAAAGAAGTTATGTTTGAATTTGGAAATCTAAAAAAAATTGATAGTTCAATGTTTGTAACTGTAATTTTGCTATGTATTATTGGCGCAATTAATGTATTTTCCACAACTTATTTTCCAGATAAAGAAGCATCAAAATTTTTCTTTAACCAACTGCTCTTTTACGCTGTCGGGTTTATATTATTTTTCATATTGTCCAGTTTTGATTACTCTAAGTTAAAAAATAAGTATGCTGCATTTGGTATCTTTTTTGTGACAATCGGCTTGCTGATAGCAGTTCTAATCTTTGGAGACTACGCTTTTGAAGCAAAAAGATGGATTGTTGTCGGTCCATTTACTATTCAACCATCAGAGTTTTCTAAACTTAGTATTATATTAATAACAGCTTTCTGTTTTACTAAAGGGAACGTTAAAAGATTTGAAAGACTCAAAAATATTTATAAGATTAAGGGTAAGAGTATTGGTGAAAAGTTAGGTTTAATTGCAACAGATAAGCAATTTGTTAAAGTATTTTTTAGTATTGTTGCTCTAATTTCCATTGTGATACTCATAGTCCTACAGAAATCACTTGGAAACTCAGTAATCACAATATTAATTTTTTTATCTTTAGTTTATTTCTCTGTAGATATTTCGTTTAAAACGATTATCTATACTATCGTAGGTCTTATTTCTTTTAACTTAAGTTTTCATTTTATAGGGCTAAATACTTTAAAGGATTCTTTAGGATTAACTCAGATTAATTTTGATATTTTTCTTTGGATTCTAAGTGTTGTAATAATTATTTTTCTGATTAGAAGATTTACTCTAAAATTTCTACCTACACTTTTAATTGTTGTAATAATTTTACCAAGCAGTTTGGTTTTTAACTTTGTATACAACAATGTTCTTCAACCTTACCAAAGAAATAGAATTGAGAGCTTTATAACTCCTGACTCTAACGAATCTTTAGGAGATAACTATAATAAAGAACAGGCTATTCTAGCTGTTGGAAGTGGTGGAATAGTTGGAAGAGGTTTTCTAAATGGTAATGTAACAAATTTAGGTCTACTTCCATTTGCATTTACAGATTTTGCCTTTGCAGCATTCGCAGAGCAATTTGGTTTTCTTGGTAATCTGTTCTTATTTTGCTTATACTTCTTCTTAATTTTTAAGATACTTTCTGTTGCTAGGAGTACAAGAAGTCAGTTTGGGATGCTAATTTGCAGTGGAGTAGCCGTAATGGTATGCTTGAATACTTTTCAACATATTGGAATGAACATGGGAATACTGCCAATTACTGGAGTCCCATTACCTTTTATTAGTTACGGAGGTAGCGCAGTTTTAACAATATTTATTGGAATGGGATTAGTTTCATCGGTACAGATAAAAGCAGAGACGGAAGAGGAGGATGTGGTAAATATTAAAAACGAAATGATTAGGTGAGAAAAATGTAAACATTTTAATTTTAAAATAACACTATGAAAATTATAATCTTTGCTGGCGGTACTGGAAAAAGATTCTGGCCTGTGAGTAGAATTGACTCTCCTAAACAGTTTCAGCCTGTAGTCGATAATAAACCATTAGTTAGATTGGCATTCGAAAGATTAAGTAAAAAATTTGCACCTTCAGATATTTTTGTAAGTACTGGAAAAAAGTACGAGAAAGAAGTAAAAGAGATATTAAACGAACTGCCAGAAGAAAATATTATTCTTGAACAAGAAATGAGAGATACTGGTCCAGCTGTTACTCTTGGAGTTAGTTATGTAAGTAAAAAATACCCAGATGAAGTGATAGCTGTATTGTGGTCTGATCATTTAGTTAAAGATATAGATACATTTATTGAATGCTTAATAAAATCTGAGGAAAACGTTAAATCACAAAATAAAATTGTATTTATAACAGTCCCTGCTAGATTTCCATCTCCTCACCGAGGTTATATCAATTTTTCAGATGATATCGAAAAGTATAGCGATAAAATTATTTTGAAAAAATTCACTAAGTTTGTTGAAAAACCCACAGTGGAAGTAGCAGGGACTTATCTGGCTTCAGGAAAGTATGGTTGGAATCCTGGTTATTGGGTTGCATACGGAAAAGATTTTTTGAATATTACAGCAAGGAAAAGACCAGATTTTATTGAAGTCTGTAAAGAGATTGTAGATTCAGATTTTAAATCTGGATTTGATAAATTCTCCAAGTTGGAAAAAATTTCTGCAGATTACACTTTCGCTGAGTTAGTCAAATCAGAGGAAGCACTTTGCATGTTTTCAGATTTTGGATGGAGTGATGTTGGAGAATGGATTGCTCTTAAAGAAGCCTTACAGGATAGTGATGAGTCCAATGTAATCAAAGGCAATGTAATAGACATGGGATCACGAGACTCAATAATACATAACTATGAAGATGGTAAATTAGTAACAACAATAAACTTAGATGGGTTTGTTGTTGTTAATACAAAGGATGTTGTAGCTATCTTTAAAAAAACAGATAATACAAAGCTTAAAGAGTATCTAAAAAAACTAGAAGACGAAGGATTTACCGCTTTTCTTTAAACTTCTTTTGCTACATTCCAAGCTAATTCAAAAAGTTGTTTTTGGTTCCTAGAAAATTGATCATTTTTAATTCCTGCAGCGTATGGCTCTGCATCATTGATGTAGATTAATGCTACAAAGTGTCCGTAAACTATTGTATGTTGGTGGATCTTAAGAACATCTTCTTCGATATACTTTGTTTTAAAATTTGCAGCAATATTAGAAATTTTTACATCATCTATACTTCTCATCTTTAAAAAGTAATCTCCAACTATTTCTCTCATAAATAACCTCTTATTCATAACCTCCTTTCTCCAACTTTCTACAAAATCTAAATCTGTAAATTCAGCAAGATCGTTAGCAGTATAGGAAAGAATTTCTGTTGTTGTACCAAGAATATTTTCAAGCAATCTCTTTACACCTGCTTGTCCTTTGTAGAATTGTACGCTTACTCCTGGAATTGAAGAGGTCGCATCTGGTGAAATTAAAGCAGATATTTCTGGAAGCATTTTCCTTAAAGTTTCAGCTTTAGTTTCTTGTTCTTTAACAATAAGCTCTAACTGATTAAGTGGTGCTGCAGACATTAATCGCTTATTGTCTTTTTGTATCTCTTGAACTATTCCCATCTCTTTTAATCTTTCGACAATTCGATATACTCCAGTTCGATTAAATTTACTTTCTTTTGCTAGCTCTAGAATAGTTTTAGATCCTTCTTCTAGAAGTAGTATGTAAACTTTAGATTCAAAAAAATCTAATCCAAGCTGAGATAAAAACTTTAATACTGGTTCAATATTTTTCAAACAACATAGTTAACAATTATTAGCGTCGTCCTATATAAGGACAGTACTTCTTTAATCATTCTATTGGGTAATGCAATGCTTTGTCAAGGAAGAGAACAGTTAGTTAAACAGGCTGAGAGAATCTGGATCAGATTCCCAGACTGTATCCACAATATTGAGTTTATAGTTTGTAAATCTTGCAAGTGTAAATAACCAGTCTGAAAGTCTATTAAAGTATTTTCTCATATCAACATAATGCTCAGGTCTAGACTCCGAGACGTTTGTATAGCCTACAAATATTCTTTCAACACTTCTACAGATAGTTCTGGAAAAATGGACCTCAGCAGCTACTACACTCCCACCAGGAAGAATAAATTTAGTAAGTTCTGGGAGTTTAGCGGTCCAGCTATCAATATCTTTTTCCATTTCATCTATTAAGACGTTAAAGTCTAGTTGAAGTTTTGCACCTGCTAGTATTCCAGAGATCGTAAAAAGATTTCGATGAAGGTTTCCTATTTTCTTTATCTCATTTGGAAATTTTTTGGTAAGTACTTTAGAATCATGAATCAAGGCTAAAATAATACCCATAGAAGAGTTTAACTCGTCTATTGTTCCAAGTACGTCGAGAATCTCGGCATCTTTAGAAATTCTTTTGCCAATCAAACTTGTTTCTCCTTTGTCTCCAGTTTTTGTATAAATTTTCATGATTAGTATTTGTAATTACGCTATCATTATACATTCCAAAGTTTAAAACTTAAATGAATGAATTTCTCTAAGATAAGTAAATCTGATCGCATATTTTTTGGAGTTCTTAGCTTAATATCAGTTATCTCCGTGGCGTTAGTATATGCCCTTCATTTCAATGGCCCGCCTATAAGATCAGATGGGATTGGCTACTACTCTTACCTACCCTCTATATTTATTCATAAGGATATCTCAATGAAGACAGAGATGGAAGAACGAGCAAATAAATACAATGCAGAAGTACCAGATAGTTGGAATGGGATTATTAAGCAAGAAGATGGAAAATTTTTAGATAAGTACACAATGGGCGAGGCTGTACTAATGCTTCCTTTCTTTATTCCTGCGAACGTACTAAGTATTCTATTTAACCAAGTTCCAAATGGCTTTACCCTCTTTTATCAAGCTTTCTTAGGTATCGCAGGCACGTTCTATATGATTTTAGGTCTCTTTATATTAAAGAAAATTTTAGAAAAGTACTTCAAACCAAGAACAATATATATCACTTTGATTGTCCTCATTTTTGGAACTAATCTATTCCATTATGGAACTTACGATAGTATATTCAGTCATTCGTATTCCTTATTTCTATTTGCCGCATTTTTATACTTTCTTCCAATTTGGTTTAAGAATATCTCGAAGTTAAAGTACTCTATTCTACTTGGTGCTTTAGTTGGGCTGATTGCCTTAACTAGACCAACAAATATTATCTTTCCTGTGATATTTATACTTCTTTGGGAATTGGATTTTAGAAAAGTAGGCGAGAGGCTAAAACTTTTTTGGAAGAATAAGTTTAATATTTTGGCTGCTGTTGGAGTATCAATATTATTTTTTGTGCCTCAAATGCTCTACTGGAAACAAATTACAGGTACCTTCTTATATTTTTCTTATCAAGGAGAGTACTTTGATTTTACTCATCCAGAAATTATGAATGTACTCTTTAGTGTTCAGAAGGGGCTTCTCTTCTGGTCCCCATTAATTGTTCTAGCGTTAGTTGGTATTTTTTTACTTAGAGACAAATTGAAATCCTGGCTCTTACCTGTATGCGTTTATCTAATTATTAATCTATATATTATCTCGAGTTGGTGGGCTTGGTCTTACGGTGGGGGCTTTGGGCATAGAGCGTTCGTAGAGTCTTTCGCTGTTTTGTCTTTACCTCTCGCTGCAACAATTGATGTGATATTGAACCTGAAGCGAAAGCTACTCAAATACAGCATTTTAACTGCTATAGCACTGCTTGTTTTCCTATCTATTTATCTAATGGTCAACTATTGGAATGGTCATTTAAAACCAGATGGTACTACAATGGAGAAATTTCTTAACTTATTTCCAGCTAAGTAATTATCCAAGTACCTATTAGAATGTGCTTAGGTGCCAATATCCTGTCTTTAGACCAGTACAATTTATATTCTCACAGAGAATAATATAGTGTGCACCATATCCATCGTCCCAGAACTTGTGTACATAGCCATCATGCGCAGCAAATACTGGTGCATTCCAAGGAGATCCAGCAATATCAATTCCAGTATGGAAGTCACAGTAGTTACCTACTCCATCCCACCAGAAACATCTATATCCGAAAGTACTGTTATAGCTGAATGATCCTTTTAACGGCCACTGTAAGCTTCCACCACCACCGCAAACTCCTCCCGGGCCAAGATAATCACATGGATTTTTTAAACCTCCACCAACATTACAGTTATCAAAACAAACCATAAAGTGTAAGTGAGGGCCAGTACATAGTCCTGTACACCCTTGTTGTGCAATATAAGTACCAGCTACAACATATTGTCCATTATCAGCTGGAACATAACTATTCATAATTTCTTGTTGGATTAAGTTGGATTGAGCAGCTACATGTGCTTGCTGGTCGTTTAGAACTGCAATTGTATTTTGATATTGTCCGCTAACTGCTTGTGCTTCTGCTGCTTTAGCATAGAAGACAGACATTTTTGCATCTACCTCTCCTTTCTTAGTTTTTAAATCTTCTGATTTAACGTTTACTAAATCCTGCTGTCTCTGTTGTTCTATCATTTGTTCGTTTAAGGCATTCTTTTTTACTTCAAGATCTGCTTTTAATTTTGAAAGGTCAACAAGTAAATTGTTAGTATCGTTTTGTATAACTTCTTTATACTGACTATTTTTAAAATATGAATTAATATTAGAAGTGAACAATAAGTTACTACCTACTTCTGTGTTAGCTCCAATCATTCTAAACTTCATATAACTCTCATCTATTCTCTTCTTGGATTCTTTTTCGAGTACAGCGATTGTATCTTGATTCTTTTTAATCTCTGCTTCTTTAGCAGCAATATCTCCATTAATTTTTTGTATTGTTAATTGAATTTGCTGAATTTGAAGTGTAGTCTCATCAATACTTTTTTGATAAACCTGAGCATCTCCATACAATGAAGAAATTTGAGAGTTATATCCTAGTATTGTGTAATTTTGAGCATCTATTTGAGATTGAATACCATCCTTTTGAGATTGTATTTGACTAATTTGATTTTGAAGGTCTGCTAATTGATCTTCTAAAGCTCCAGCCTTAACTCTACCAAGTGGCAGTAATAGGGTGATTACTGAGATTGCAATTACGAGATTCCTTTTCCAATTTAGTTTCATAGTTTATAATCTAATCAGTTAGGGTGAGAGAGTTACACTTTATATTAAAGCATAAAAACCCTTACTATTCAATACCAGATATGGAGATACTACCAATTGCAAATACAGATAAAGTTATTCAGAAAGCTGTTGAGGTTCTAGAAAGTGGAGGCTTAGTTATTTTTCCTACCGAAACCTCTTATGGGATGGCTGCAGATGCACAAAATCCAGAAGCAGTTTCAAATCTACTTGAGTACAAACAAAGACCTGCAGGCAAGGCAATTTCTATTGCTGTTAAGTCCAAGGAGATGGCGGCTCAGTTTATTGAAGTCAATGAAACTGCAGATAAAATTATTAACAACTTTCTACCTGGTCCAGTTACAGTTGTGTCAAAGTCCCTACATAATATCGATAAGAGATTGGAAGCGGAAAACGGTACACTAGGGATTAGAATCCCTAACTTTAAGTTAGTTTTAGATTTAATTGAAGCTTATGGTAAACCTATAACATCAACATCTGCAAATGTAGGTGGAGGGAAAACACCCTACTCTGTTTCTGATATTTTGGATGATCTAAGTGAAAATAAAAAATCTCTGATTAATCTAATTTTAGATGCAGGTACATTACCTAAAAATCCGCCATCTACTGTTATAGATACAACAACAGATGATTTGAAAGTCTATAGGCAAGGACGAATTGATCCAACCCAAATGAAAGTTTATGAATCTCAGATTACTAACTCTGTAGAAGAGACTATAAAATTTGGTGAGGACTTTATTCACAAGATCCAACTCGCAACCCATAACTCTAAACCAGTAACAATCTTATTGAATGGAGAACTTGGTGCAGGGAAAACTCATTTCACAAAAGGAATTGGAAAAGGGTTAGGTGTAAATCAAATTATTAAATCCCCTACATACACATATGTCTCTGAATACAGTATTAGAGATTCCAACCCACAACTATCAACCAATAACTCGAAACTATATCACTTTGATGCATGGAGGGTACAGTCTAAACAAGACTTAGAAGCTCTTAGGTTTTACGATTGGTTTAAGGAAGGGAATACAATAGTTGTGGAGTGGCCAAGTGTAATAATGGCTTTAGATGAAAATTTCTTCAAAAATATACAGTATTTTTATATAGACTTTGTTATTCTAGATGGTGAAAAGAGACAGATAAAGATCTATAAAAATAATAAATAGTATAATGAACCCAACAGAAATACGTTTTCTAACTGCTAGACTAGATCAGCAGAAGGTTTCTCCTATTGTGGAAGGACTCTTACCACTGCTCCAGGGTGTTTTCTTGCAGAACGAAATTCCTTTACCTCTTACTTCCCGAGATGAATGGAAGATAAAAGTAAATATTAAAACACTTACAGAAACTATAGAGCATAATGGATATCACATTATTACTGGAATAGGTAATATACATGAGGTTTATGCTCCTCGCGAAAGTTTTTTTACAGTTGCTATAGATTTTGACAATGCTATCGCTTTCACAGGTTATATTGAGGGCGGTATTCCTGTTGTAATAATATGTGATATTAAAGGAAACAGAATAATGGTTTATAAAAACGATATTAATAGTTTTCAATTTCGAGACGAGGTAAGACCCGTTTTAAGTAAACACTCTCCAACAAATGTAGATGAGTCCTAGTAGATAAATTTTCAAAGTTGAATTTGGAATATTAGCTAATGTAATGTTAAGATTTTATATATTACATTAATAATATGAACATACCCGACGCAATTAGTGAATTATCAGGACCTAATATTATCCAGATACTGGAATCCTTAAAACATGAGAGAGTTGATGAGATAACTGAAGTAGATCTCGGAGAAGACTTCGATGCTCAACTAATATACTTATACCTTACTTCTACAGGTGAAATCCCTAATGTTCCAACCAAAATTTATAGTGGTATTAGTAATGTAGATGGACAAGAAATCTACCTTTTTGTCCGAGGAAATGGCACATACAATCATGTCTACGCTGCAGACTTTCGAGATATATTAGAATCAATGAAATCTGAAAGGTTGGTCTCTGTACTAAATGGTAAAAAATTTGCTAATGACCTAAGGGTGAAAAAAATAGATCCCACAACTCTAACAGAGTTGACTTTAATTCCTTTTAATATTAAAAGTGCAGCAATAGCTACAGGTTTACCTCGAGTTGCATTTCTAAATACTGTAATGATTTATCATGCAAAATCCATTAATTCTGAATCCTTTGACTACACTATTAAATTTAACGAGAGAGGTGAGTATGTCATTTACAAGAATATTAATGCTCCAGAAAGAGGAACTGAGAGTCGAAGCATAGGAGAAGTATTTAATACAACTGAAAACGTTATGATTGGGGGACCAGCTGCAATACACCTGGATCCAACGGAAGAAAAAACAGAACCATATATTCAGTTTGGAAGTCCAAGAGAGAGTTGATTCTTAGTAAATACTTTGCTAAAATAGGATTATTAATCTTACTTGCTACCAATGGATAATATAATCTAATAATTTATCTTTTCGCCTTATTTTTATTGTATTGCAACAATTCCTAGAAAAGGATTGGAGCATATAAAATAAGTGGCGAAGCCAATTATTATTTTATATATGCATTCATTGATTTCCTTTAACAATTTACAGTTTAATATTACCGACAAATCTATCCTAGATTCTATTTCTGCGTCGATTGAAGAAGACGATCGAATTGGATTGGTTGGCAATAACGGCAGTGGGAAAACTACTCTCCTCAAATTAATTTCAAAAGAGAACGAACCTACGTCTGGCAGGGTATTAGCAGATTCCAGAGTTGCTTACGTTAAGCAGTTTGAAATCGAAAAAATAAATTCTATACAAACCGTGTTTGAATATATCCAGCCAATGGAAAACTGGTGGGATATTTTAGAAAGGTACGAACTAATATTTAAAACCAAATTAAATCCAGACACTCAGCTTAGAGATTTAAGTGGAGGTGAACTTACAAAAATAAATATCGCTAATGCAATTAGTTCTAATCCAGAAGTTGTACTATTAGATGAACCTACAAATCATCTCGATTTGATCTCTGTTAAATATTTGACTGATTTTATTAAAAACTACTCTGCTGCATTTTTGATTGCATCCCACGACGTAGACTTCTTGAACTCTCTTGTATCTAAAATCTGGGAGTTAAAAGAAGGTAAGTTAAGGATTTTTGGAGGAAACTATGACGATTATAAACATGCTTTGAGCCTTGAATCCGATGCTAAAGAGCGAAGATTCGAAGTTGCTAGTAAAGAAATTAAAAAGCTAAAGAATGCAGAAATGATGGAAGCTAAAAGAAGTGAAAGAGGAAGAGTTCGAATGGATCGAATGAAAAGGTCTAACGATAGAAGTACACCAAAGATAATCTTAAATGCATATAAAAACAGAGCTCAAAAGAAGACAGTTCAAGTTTCAGAGAAATTGGAAAAATTGAAGAATGCTGCTGAAGATAATTTAGAGGCAAACAAGGTAAGGAAAACAAAAAAAGCATTTGTCGATTTAAAAACAACTGCGAAAAGAGGCGTAATTATTAAACTAAAAGGTGATGTAAAAATTGGTGAAAAGACATTGATTAATGATGTTGATCTTGATATTTCCTATGGTGATAGAATAACAATCTCCGGTTCAAATGGAAGCGGAAAAACGATTTTAGCTAGAGAATTGATGAAGCCAGAGCATTTTGTAAATCCTGATTCAAATGTCCTTTATCTTTCACAGAAGTATGAGAATTTAGATTATACAAAAACTGTATTCGAGAACATTGAATCTTTGAGTATTGGTTACGAAGATTTAAGAAAGGTGCTAGCAAATTACTTATTTATAACCGAGGACGACTTAGCAAAAAAGGCAAAGGATCTAAGTGGTGGAGAAACAGCGAGGTTAGCAATGGCAAAAATAACGACTTCAGAAATTGATTTACTAATTCTTGATGAACCTACAAATAATTTAGATATTTCTACAATTGAGATTCTTATAGAAGCATTGAATGATTTCAAAGGAGCTTTACTGGTTATTTCGCATAACCGAAACTTCTTGAACCAAATTGGAATTCAGAAAGAGTACAATATTGAGAATAAGAATCTTACTTCATCCTGAGCTTGTCGAAGGATCCCCGAATTTGTATTCTAATACATTGAATTCTCTTCTACAATCTCGATAAAATTCTTAAATGTTTTACGTCTATTTCATTACAAATAAGCACAATATAACCTTCTATACAGGAATGACCAATAATCTGAATAAAAGAATATCTGAACATTTTTATAAATATAGAAAGGGGTTTTCTAATCAGTATAATATCAATAAATTAGTCTATTATGAAACCTATGAAGATTGGCGATCAGCTTTTAATAGAGAAAGGCAACTTAAGGGATGGAGAAGATCTAAAAAAGACAATCTAATTAAAAAAGTGAATCCTGATTGGATAAGCATGAATGAGGTGTGAAAGTTCAGGGATCCTTCGACAAGCTCAGGATGATCTCTTCTCTTTTAAGGACTTATTCTCTTCAATCAATAGTTCGATCGCTTTGTAAGAAAGTTCATTGAATTTCTGTTGTCTCATTGCCTGTTTTTCAATTACGTTGATAACTGTGTTGATAAGTTTTCTTTGAATTTTTGAAGTAATTCCACCAATTAAACCACCTCTTGCTCTAGACTGCATTGAATAGATAGATTCTAGTGTATCTTTAGATCCTTTTAATCCAGGAAGTATAAACTCTTCTAGCATTTCAGATGGAGTCTTATCTGTTCTATCTAAATCAATTCCTTCTTCTGCCAAAAGTTCTTTTGTTTTCTTTAATATTTCCTCTTCAGATAATGACATTTGATAATTTTAATATTTATTCTAGTGTTCTAAAACTTACTTCTTTAGCTGTTTTAAGTGCAAAAAATTCATTGAAAGCATTATCTTTTGCTACATACCAACTTCCAGAGATATTAAGTGCAACGTTGTTAAGTTTATAGCACTTGGTTTTAGAAAAATCTATATCTTTCCCTTGTACATCTAATGTTGCAATATTAACAAGGTCTGTACCCTCTATACTGATTGTGTCTAAGAATACTTTACCTTCTGCTGTTTGCTGCAGACCAAGAACAACTTTATCTGTAACTCCGCAAAGTGTATTAAATCCAGCAGCTTTTGTAAGTTCAATTGCTGACGAATTGCCGAAGGTGTGTCTATAGATCTTATTATCTTTACTTGTTAGAAGAATATTCTCTGGTGAAGTTGTAAAAGTTATATTCTTAATAATTATAGGTAGGTTATTGGCATCTGTAACTTTACTAAGGTTATAAATCAATGTTGCATCAGGCTTAAAGAATGCAAAAGATGTAGCGTCATTATTATCGTTAAGTTTTACAATCATAGATTTAGAATCTGGTGATATAGTAAATAACTCTCCCTCTGTTTTATTTAGCTTTGTAATCTCGCCAGATGCGTATACATATTGATGAATCCAATGCTCTCCAGGTGTGCCTTGGGTGAATAAAATTACGTTTGAATCTCTCCATAAGTAACTACTTATTCCAATAATAGTCTGGCTAAACTTTGTGGCTTGTCGCCAAGATTTTGTTGAGATATTGAAAACGAATAAGTCGAAAATATTCTCGCCAGTTTTACCAAGAACCGAAAGTAATTTTCCATCAGGAGACCACTTTAAATCTTTCCAAGAGTTCTTGTCCAATTGAATAGGTATTCTCTCTCCTTGTGTATTTTTTAAGTCTATTGTGTCATCTGGATTAATTGTTGCAATATCAAAGTTATTTACATTCCCCTGATCTATTGAGATTACAGTTTCGCCTGGAATGCTAACTGGGGTGGATACAGGAGTGTTATCTTTTATAATTACGGGTTGAGAAGCAAGTAGAAAAATAGTAGCCAAAATACCTATCACAATTATTAAGAATACTAATGTTATGAAGATTAAATTTTTAGCTTTCATTGGGTTGGGAATACTACATAAATAATATCAGCAATAATCTCATTTATACTTGCACCGTTGTCTTTATAATCAGATTTTACTTCTAGTCCAGCAGTAAAAATATTTTCACTGTTGCATAGAAATCCAATTCTTGGATTGTAGCTCTTGTAAGTAATTAGCAAGGTTTTATTTACCTTAAAATCACCACTAAGCTCAGTACAAACATCATAGACTGAGTTGGACAAGTTGGCAACTTTGTATCTAGATTCTGGAAGAGTTTTAAAATACTTATTTATCTTATTAATATCGTAGTTAATCTGATTGTCATCGTTAACTACAAAGATAAATATATCTTTTACTCTTCTAGAGTTGTATAAATCAAGTCCTTTTTGAAGAGCATCATCCCAGAAACCCGAGCCTTGGTTCAAATCGCTAATCTTTAAAACGATTGTAAGATTATAAAGTTCCTCTGGAATGTCATCATCTTTCTTTATTATTCTGGAAGTATACGAAGTGTTTATTGAATATATTGAAAGCAGAATTATTATGACTAATCCAAGGAGTATTGGTATTACAAACTTAAGCAAATTTTTAATATTAAAAAACCTACTCGTTTGTATTTGAAACCTATTTTTTATTCTTTCAATTCGAACATTAGAATCCATTTTCTTATTATAGGAGGAAATAGCAAATTAGAGAATTAGATAATTAGAACTTAAGAATAACTGACCTGGATGATTTGTTTACGTTCTCGCGATTGGGGAGTCATTGTGTCATCTCGAGCGAAGTCGAGGGATCTTTACCACCGTCTGAAGTTTAAGTATGTGGTTACTAGATTCCTCCGCTCATTTCATTCGGTCGGAATGACACAGTAAAGAGTGGTTAACTCTGATTCAGCTCAATGAGAAAAGATAGTTACAGGTGGACACAGCCAACATGCTTCTAAAGCTCGCTAAGATTTCTAGCTGTAAAGTACATAATAATTGAGTTCCTTACTATTCCCATCTGCGTAGTAAGAATCTATTCTTTTCATTGGAAGCTCAGCTTCTAATTTTAAAGCCTCTGTTTCATTTACAAAATGACAGTATCTCTTTGCTCCATTTTGACCAAACGGAAGTTCGTAGTCGTTCTCTCTTGTTAGTTTTACAGCTTTTGCTTTAAGTTTCGGATCTTTCATAAACTGCCAATAAGCAATTATAATTAATCCATTATGTTTTAAAAGTTTTATAGAACTTTCTAAAATATTTCTTCTTAGTTGAAAACTTTCAATATGATGTAAAACTCCAAAGGAAACTATAATGTCAAACTCACCTTCGATCTTTTTAGACCAGTCCATAGTATTTAAATCTAGATCTAAGAATTCTGAGTCTGGATTTTCTTTCTTTGCAATATTTAAGAGTATTTTTGAATTATCTACTCCGACATACTTTCCAACTTCAATTCCTTCATCCTTTAGATACTTTAAGAATCGACCATTGCCACAGCCAAGATCTAAAATTGAGATTCCCTTCATTTTCTCATTCACTAATTTTTTAATTATGGGATTCCATCCTTCCCAAGGAGTTTGTCTTGTTTTTGAAAACTCTTCAGCATGTGTAGAATACAAGTCCATTTGATAAATTTAATATACTGGTATTATACTATAGTATATTTATTAAAAAGAAATTATGGCAGATGATTCAACAGGAGTTAAAAATCTCGTTTTAGACGAAGAAAAAAGAATGGAAATGGCTAAACAAATTCTGGAGAAGAATGGGAATGATTTTACAAAACTACCTCCACAACTTATCGTTGCGTGGGATAATGCCATGGAAATCGATCCAAATTTAATGAGTTCTAGTGAGGAAGATAAACTTTCAGCTGCGATTGCTGTTGCGTTAGACACTCAGATGATGAGCTTAGATGAGATAAACGCTCTAATAAGCTAACTAATGATATAAGCAGAGCTTGTATCCCATGATATAATTGGCATACTTAATTAAAAAGTATGTCTTACAATTTCAACCCTTCACATTATAAAGTCGAGCTAAAAGGAATTTTAGAAGACACTTTAAACTTACCCAAATTTACAAAGAAAAAGTTTGAAAAGATCGTCAGATCGTACCCTAAAGACGGCAATAAGGTATTTAGTAAAGATCAAATTATTAGAGGTATTGAGTGGATGGTAGATAATGATAGTTCTCTTGATTTTGATGAGGCAGTTATTCAAACAATGGTTTCTAGAATTAAGATGAAGCCTACACGTTCTATATCTGGAGTTACAACAGTTACAGTTTTAACAAAGCCATTCGCTTGTCCTGGAAACTGCATATTCTGCCCTAACGATGTTCGAATGCCAAAGAGTTATATTGCTACAGAACCAGGTGCTCAAAGAGCTTTATTCAATAGATTTAGCCCATATCTACAAGTTTATGGAAGACTTCAAGCTTACAAAAATACTGGGCATCCGTTAGAAAAGATAGAATTACTAATTCTTGGAGGAACTTGGTCATATTACACAGAAAAGTACAAATTATGGTTTATAGAAGAGTGTTTTAGAGCAATGAATGATTTTGGTCTAAACGAATACAATACTGAAGATGAAACAATAGGTCATAGTATTAAGGAAGAACTGACTCTTGATATTAATGAAGAATTAAGAAATAAAGTAGGTGATAAACCTTATAACCAGCTTATTGTTTCTAAAGAATATAAAGAATTATTCAATAAAAATATTGTTTCGGAAACGGATGTAACTTGGGAAGAGTTATTTAAGCAACAAGAAGTAAACTCACATGGGATTGTAAGATGCGTAGGGCTAGTTCTTGAGACTAGATCTGATGTTATTACACCAAAAGAAACTTTAATGATGAGAAAGCTTGGAGCAACAAAGGTACAGGTTGGGATTCAGACCTTGGATGATGAGATTAGCAAAATGAATGTTAGAGGAGAAAATAAGGCTCAAGTTGCAGCAGCTTTTGACTTATTAAGATCCGCAGGGTTTAAGATTCATGGTCACATGATGCCGAACCTTTACGGTGCCACTCCAGAAATTGACTTGAGAGTTTACCAGGAGTTATTTAACGATCCAGCATACAAACCAGATGAGTTAAAGATTTATCCTACTTCTATTATTAAAAATACCGGTCTGCACGACAAGTGGGCTGAAGGATCTTATAAACCATACGAGACTGGCGAACTAGTCAATCTATTGGCAGACATGATGGAACAAACTCCAGAATATTGTAGGTTAACAAGAATAATTAGAGATATACCATCAACAGAAATTGAAGATGGGAACTTAACAACAAACCTAAGAGAGGTAGTTGAACATTTACTAAAAAAAGATGGCCGACCAAACCCAAACATTAGAGCAAGAGAAATAAAAGGTAAGGTGGTTTCTTTCGAAGACTTACATTTGGATACTATTGAATATGATACAAAAACTTCAAAAGAATACTTTCTTCAGTACGTTACTGAGAAAAGAGAAATTGCTGGGTTTCTTAGACTTTCTCTTCCAAAGGAAAGTGTAAATAAGATTACAAAGGAACTTGATGGATCCGCAATGATAAGAGAAGTGCACGTTTATGGACCAAGCTTAGAGTTAAGTAAAGAATCTTCAGGTCAAGCACAACACCTTGGGTTAGGTACAAAGTTAATCGAGAAAGCAAAAGAGATTGTAAAGGAAAATGGATTCCAAGGACTTGCTGTTATCTCTAGTATTGGAACTAGAGAATATTACGATAAAAGAGGTTTTAAACTTGGAGAATTCTACCAAACTGCTGATCTATAACCTTTATGGTATAATTATCCGCTAGTTAAGTTGCTCCAACAATTTAACTAGCTTTTTTTATTCTGAGGATGCATGTCCATAAAGAATAGTTATCTGCTTTACGATTTAATTCGAGGAAAGATATTCCTTTTAAAAATCCCTCTGAGAAGATTAATCTTGGATCTAACCCAACAATAAAAGCCTTCTCTAAAACATTTATTCCTAAATCTTCACAAACATCATCAATAGTCTCCCTGTCAAAACTAGCTTCTGATAATTCTATATTTCGCTTTCCTAAGACTTCTTTAAAACGCTTAGTGAATGCAGAGTTAGACATATAGTATTGCTAAAATATAATTGTCTCTGATTTTAGCAGTAAGGAGTTCGTATATGCATTGTGTTGTAATACAAATTTATTGAAATATATTTAGTTCTGACTTCATCCAAGTATGTTCATTTACATCAATTATTCCAAAAAGATAAGCAGTTTCTATTTCATTTAGCTTTAACGCTTTTGAAATAGAAAAAAGTGTTTCCTTTGTCGGATTTACATTTCCAGATTCAATTCTAGAAATGGAGCCTGAAGAAGCATCAATTTCTAACTCAAGATCTAACTGAGTAAGCCCAGCTTTAAAACGAAATTTTCTTATTTTTTGACCAATTGTGTAATCAGACATTTCTACCTCAAATTTATGTTGTAATGTTAAATAAAATCGCCAGTAATCATTACCACATTATATTATTGAAGATCCTAATAGGCAAGGAACTGTTACAAGTTGACATACAAAAATGTATAGCAGTCCTTAACAGTATGATAGCTGTAAGTACTTTACAGAAAGGACTATTGAGAGATATAATGAATCAACAATAGAATTTGTCATTTTATAAACAACATACCAAATATTTTCTATGAAAAAAGCATTAATTTCTTTACAAGAATATGGTTTAACTCCAACAGAAAGTCTTATCTATTTAAACCTTCTCGAGAGAGGCCCCTCTACTGTTTTAGATATTTCTCGCAAGACCAAGTTAAACAGATCGACAGTTCATTTAAATATAGAGGAACTTATAAATCGTGGGCTGGCTTTTCAAATTCAAAGAGGTAATAAACGGGTCATTATTGCAGAACCTCCGGAAAAAATTAGCTCTTTAGTTGAACAGGAAAAGTTTAAAATCAAAAGGAAAGAAGAAAACCTTAAAAACGTAGTCGAGAGTATTTATGACGAAATTGATAATGTTAAAGAGAATACAACTTCACAAGTCAAATATTACGAAGGAGTAAAAGCTGTTCAAAGAGTATATAACGATATACTCACATCCAAAGAAGTTTGTGCATATGTAAGTCCTGAGCAGATTTGGGAAAGACTTCCGGAGAATTATCACTTATTTCCAGAGGCTATGGCAAAAGGCTTAAAACTTAGAGACATAGTTTCAAAAGACAAGCATTACGATTTATTTGTAAGCACTTACAGTAATAACCCTGGTATAGAATTCAAGTTTCTTCCAGAGGATTCTAAACTCAAATCTATGGATTATCTAATTTACAGTGACAGTATTGCAATTATCCAGCCGAATGCGAAAGGTGGTATCACTGCGATTGTCATTCAAAATGAAGGGCTTTCAATAAATTCAAAAATCCTTTTTGATGTGATGTGGAATATCCTATAAGATCAATGTCATCATGTAGCACCGACCGAAATTGAGCGATTTGCAACCATATGATAAACTATGGTTATTAATATATTCCTATGCTTAAGAGGCTAGAAACAAGTGGAATGAATGGATACATAATCCATCAGATGGTTTGGCCCCTCAAAGAAAACTTTATTCTCACTCGATTTTCAAAAATTATTTATAGAAATAGTTGTGTATTGAACTAGAAAATGTTGATGCCACTGTGTAGTAACATAGATTTCATAATTCACAATCTAACTACTCTTAAAAGATATTCAGAGTCATCAAGTAATACTGACGAAATTGAGAAAGGTTAATAAATATGATATAATTACTAAGTTTTAAAGCATCAAATGAGCGTTCAAAGAAAAACCGATAGTTCAGAGCAAGATTTTGCAGAGACATCTAAATTCTACGCGATGTCTCCGTTTACTATCCCTGGTTTCGAAGAAATATACTTAATGGCTCATAAGTCCGTCTGGAAACCCACATCTGCAAATGCTTTTGTAAAATCAATCGTTGAATCTGGAATTGCTGAAAATATTGCAGGGTCAAGAGTACTTGATATCGGAGCAGGAATAGGTCCTCTCGGTCTATCATTCTTAAAAATGGGTGCTGACTATGTATTAATGACCGATACAAACCCTTATGCAGAAGAAGCGATAGTAACAAATGCCAGACTTAATACTGTAAGCAGAGATGGTAGAGAACAGAGACCAATTAGAGGTATAGATTTCGACTTTCTTCTTTCAGATGCACTTAATGATCTTG
>JBLGEO010000033.1:0-15814 GCA_047445235.1 Candidatus Dojkabacteria bacterium
AGTTATATGCCACCGCTAATGTAACAACTTGTCCGTTTGGAGCTATTACCAAAGGATCTTTGTTTTCACTAAGTCCGAAGAATTTAAAGTCGAATTTCTCAACTGCTTTAAGTATTTCCAGTATCTTAGGATCTGTTATTGATGCGAGAGCTGCTTGATTCATAATAAAAGTATGCAAAACAATTACATTCTATCATCTATTATCTTAAATTTAGAAATGTTAGCTACAATTTCTTCAATTGTTGATTAATGTCCCTTTCCATGTCCTTATCTTTAATCTTTTGCCTCTTCTCGTACTTCTTTTTACCCTTTACTAAACCTATTTCTAATTTTATTAAGCCTCTATCGTTTGCATAAACCTGAAGTGGGACAATCGTTCTTCCTTGAGTTTTTAAGTTTTCAATTAACCTTCTAATCTGTTCTTTTCTAAGTAACAACTTTCTCTCTCTTGTTTCTAAAAGCTTGTCTTGAATAAAAGAGGATGCAAGAATACTAACTCTAGAACCCATTAGGTAAAGCTCACCATTTCTTTCTCTAATAAAAGCAGCTGTGATATTTGCATTTCCATTCTTTAGGGATTTTACTTCCCAGCCGAATAAAACTATTCCAGCCTCTACTTTATCGAGAACTTCATAGTCGAAATACACTTTTTTGTTATTGATTAATACTTTCATTCATTTATAATGGATTACTATTCAGTAATAATATCATAGGGATGCAAGACTGAATAGGCCTACTCAAAGAGAACCTATATGCATCTCTTCGTCCAAATGGACTCATCGTGCATCGAGGCTGCACAGTCTAGAGAGCTACCGAGTTGGAGGGAAGTATTAATTTTTATTAAGAACTTCGTGATAGAGTTCGTTAGAGGCATGAGTTAAATCAGAAAAAGCCCTTCGCATTAATTGTGCATCCAAATAATTTAATGTATTGCTTTTGACATAAAAGACTGCGATTGCATCAATATCTTTAATTATCTGAGGATTTGCCTTTTTGTATCTAAGGAAGGAAGGATCCAGATTTGCCAGTCTTATTACTTCCTCTCTTTGGTCTTTTGTTCGCTCCAAAAACTCCTTATGTCTATCGTTAATTAGTCTGCTTTTTACAGTCGAGAAAGAATAATAATCGGCTTTTTCTTCAATATCACTTGATACCCTAGACATTGCTTCAGATTCCACTTCAAAATTTTTTATTAGTTTTCTTAACTTTTCAGAATCACTCTCCTTTAATATAAAGTCATTTCTACCTGAAAACACAGAGGTATAATAATCTCCAAACCTCATATTATCCTTTTGATCTAGCCCTGCTTCGCTCCTAATAGTATTCATTAGGCCAAGCAAATCAGTAGACCTTCTTCTATCTATATACATCTTTCTTTCTTTAACAATATCTTCTGCATTATTGATTCTAATTTCCTCGTCAGTTAGATTAAACTCCTTAAAGTTCTCTATTTCCTTTCCAAAGTATTTAACATATGAAGTTAATGCCTTAATGTGAGCGGGTAAATTATAATCCTGGCCCTCTATATTCATTACTCCAACTTTTGTGTAGAAACTTTCTTTAATAGATACCCATCTTTTTGCATCTAGTATATCTTGTTCACTAGCGTTACCAGACTTAACTTTTGAATATGATTTAACCAAATCTACTAGAGTACTAAATATAAGTAATATCTTTGCTACATCTTTGAATGTGAAGTCTGGGTCTGTAACTAAGTCTCTGTACTCAATTACGTCGGATTCTCTTAAAACAATATTAAAACCAATAGGTCTACCTAAGTTTTCAAACAAAGATTTACTTCCACTTGTATCCATTTGAAATGTTGAATCTTCGTTTAACTCAGGTGGTCTCGTTATTAGATTCTTACTTAAAAGCTTCACTATTGAATTTAAAACAAATACGTCTTCTAATATTTCTCTGGGTTGCTCTATCCCACCTATATTTACATGTAATGAGAAGTGATCACTTGGAAGTATTATATTCATTTTCTTAAGCTCTATAAGCGCTCTTAGTTGGTCGATTGGTGACTCTGACTTAGACATTGGCAACTCTCTGGCAGAATCAAAGACCACTCTCATTCCCAGATTTTGAAGATTATCTATAGCAGAAATCCAGCTCGATTCTTCGTTTAAGTCTCCAAGGTTATCAAGCTCGGCCTCTAATCCATAAGTAGTATCTGTTTTTTTATATCTCTCATCTCTTTTTAATCTCCTATCTACTTTCTGATATATATTTGAGGCTAAGCTAACAAGCTCGTTTTCTTGGTTTATTACTTTATGTTCTTTTAAATCTAGAATATAGTTTGTAAGCACAATTATATCGGAATCTGAACGATCATTACTTTTTTCAAGAATCATTCTAGACATAACTAAGTAGAAAACTTCCAAGCTCTCGGAGATCTTTTTGTAAACTTTTTCAATTGGGATAATATTTTTTCTAGATGCGTTTGTTACATTTTTTAGATTAGCTCTTTGCTCTTCAATGAGTGCAGTTCTTTCTGCTTCATTCATATCTGGCCTTCTCTTGCCAATTTCTTTGAAGATTAACTTTAGTCTCTGGTAGTGTGTTTGGTCTAATTCCCCTTCAAAATTTTGGACTTCAGTATCAGATTGCATAGATGTATTAGTTAACTAGATCCTAGTATGATTTTAAAGAATTTCCTCATATTAAAAAAGTTTTCTATCTAGCCAATCTAGAAATTTATAGATAAGTGTAAGAAGTATTCCTAGAATAAAGAGATCTGCAATGAATCCTAGGGTATATACTTGTCCGATTCTCGTAAGTGAAGGAAATAATATACCTACTACTGACCTTTCTGATGATGATATACCACCTGAACTAATAGTATATGCATCAAAAGGAAAGCCTATCCCCTGAGTACACCCTGCTACACAATCAACACCTGGTTTACTAGGGAAAGAGAGCATAAAAAAGGCTAGGAAGAATGCAGCTATTATTGTGAATGCAATTCTAAGTATTTTCCTCATATTAACTGAATAATTTCTTATTCAAGAACTTAATAAATTTAAATGAGTAGATTGGAAGAATACTAATTAGGAAAGCAAGGCTTATATTGCCAATAAAACCTAATATATAAGGTGTAAATACCGTTGTGAATGGAGGAACATCATCTGAAACAATCTGAAATGCAGGGAAAGGAAAACCAAATACAGCACTATTAAACGAGTAAGAACCAGGTAATCGCGAAATTGTAAGAAGGACGGCTAGTGCGAAGAAAAGTATTGTTGTAACGATAACTACTAGAATTCTCATTTTTACATATCCAATTTAATTACTTTTGTACCATCCAAAACATAGATTGCACTTTCACTTTGAACAACAACAACTTCATCCAAATCGCTAAATGTTGTAGAGTCTGTACCTCTGTAAACATATTGTTTTACAAAGTTTAACTTAGCATCGTCAGAATCGTCGTATTTGAATAATAGAACTCTTCTTCCTACTGGATCTGATACAACAACATTGTTATCTGCAACATCCATTGAGCTTGCGTTCTTCATTGAATCGAAGTCTGCTTTTAGTAAGTTTGTATAAGAATCAAATGTTAATGTATTGTCTCCACCTCCTAGGTATCTTTTAACACCTTGAGATTTAATTAATACCCAGATATCTCTTGGTACTGATATATCTAATGCATTTGCAAAGTCTGGATCGTCTCTCCAATCTGTGTCTGGATCTGTAGAAGGAGCTGCTCCACCTGCAATATATCCACCTCCATCCTGATTTCTTCTGAAGATTTGTCTGCTTGTTTGTCTAACTTCGTATAAGGCATTATTACCATCGTATAACGCAGCTTCAATTGGTTTTCCAACACTTGCTGGAGTTAGCCCAGGGAATCTTAATACTGTTGGATCTCCAGCTGCACTAAATTTACCAATTGTACTAGTAGCATCATTATCGTAGAAGACAATATCTCCATCTACATTTCTAACTAGTAAGTATGGCTGCGAGAGTCCTGTTGCATAAGCTTGTGGTTGTGCATTTAATGCTGTTGAAGATACTTTATAAACAACTCCTCTTGCAGAATCACTAATGAATAAATTCCCTGTTGAGTAAGCTATGTCTGACAACACAGCATCTGGGAAGTTCTTTCCTACATCTGTAACAACCTTTGGATCTGTTATAGCAGTTACTAACAATAAGTCATCTTGTCTAGATTGAACTTGCTTAGAAAGATTATCAAGATCGTCTACAAATAACCCATCTCTTTTTTGAAGAGCAATATCACTTGTTAACTTCTGTAGTTCCGTTAATAGCTGAGTTTTCTTATCTTCAGGACCATTCTTAGCTTGTAGAATTTGAGGAGTTAAACTACTTAGTTTGTTCTTTAAATTTGCAACTTGGCTTGTAGCGTTGTCAATTCTCTGTTGCTTTTGTCTTGAATCATCTGCATTTTTAATTCCTGTATAGATTAAAACTAAAAGAACAATAACAACTATTACTAGTATGATTCTGTTTCTTCTTCTTCTTTTAGCCCTCATAACTCTATCTCTTCTGTCATTAGTTCCAATAATCTCTTCTTTAAAGATTCCAACCAACTGATCTAGAACTACTTTTAATTTAGCTCCAATATTTTTTAATATAACCATGAATGTAGAATTGTTTCTTTTCAATCCAGGAAGGATTTTATTCTGAAATGTTCTAACTACTGAATTTTTAGCTAAGTTAGCCTTGTTAGCTATATTAGACATTCTTGTATCTTCTTTTACAATTGTTGTATTTTCCTCATTCTCATCCATTACATAACTGGTATAGTTTTTATCCTCTGATTGTTCTTCTCCATCTTCAATTGTAAATGTTTCATGAGTTGATTCAACAGAATCACTTTTTCTTAATGATTTAACTTTAGATGCAGCCTGTGAAACCAATGCAGCTGATTTTAATTTTAGTTTACCTCCTAACTCTTTTGCCTTATTTAGATATTTGTTTCCTTTTGCTTCTTCAATATAAACATTCTCATCTGTTGGGTTTGCGATAATAGGCATACCCTCTGCCTCATCTTGATCTATCATGTCTGGATCCTCAGTATCCTCTTCAACAAGATGATCTAATGACTTTGAGACTGGCTGTGCTTCTATATCGGACATTTCTTCAGTAAGATCTTGGTCTACCATTGCGTTCTCCTCCTTTGGCATTTCTGATTGTGGGATTGCCCAAGGCAAAGATTCATCTCCCAAAATTAAGAATGCAGCTCCTGTTATTGCTTCTAGATCTTTAAGTTTAGCTATATTAAGCTCCTCTAGAGTTTCTTGAATAATAAACTCTCCTTTCTCTATAGACTTCGATGTTCCTAGGCAAATTCTATCGTCTTCCTTAATTTCTATACTTCCTGTTTTAAAGAAACCCATGTTGTTTGCGTCTACTAGACCTTTAGAAAGCTCAACAAACTTGTTACCTCTTTTAATAAAAATCTTACTTTCACCTACTACTGCAAGGTAAACAACATTCTCTTCAACTACCGAGATAGCCATTTCTATGTCTAACCCCTCTTCGGATAAGCTAGGTTCTCTTGAAAGTACATACTCCATCTTGGATTTCATTTTCCAGACTGAGTCTTCTAATTTTTCAATGTTGTCTGTAAATTCCTTTTTTGGATTGAAATAGCTTCCTTGAAGTTCATCTAGAAGTATTTTTGCGATATTCTCTAAGCTATATTCGTCTTTCTCTACAGCGATTCTAACAGTAACAAACATTTCAGATTTAGAATCCCCCTCCTCTGGCCTATATCCATAGACTCCAGACCATTCATTCTCTTTTTGTTTACCTATAAGGTATTCGGCTTTGATATTCATTAGACGTAGATACAAAAAATATGTGTGCGAATACAGTATATAATCAAAGAACCCTAATTTGAAGTGCCTTTTTAAAAGAATTTACTGCAGCGGAAGTATTATTATAAATATCAATACGCTTGCAAGGACAATGAGGTAAACTAGCGAAACAAAATTTAAGAAACCTTTATTTGGAGTTTTAATAATATTGTTCATTCTAAGCATCTGTCTTACTAGTATGAAGCCAGATAGCAGATGAAATAAAGCAAAAATTATTGCTGCTAATCGAATTAAATCTACAACCGATGAGTTAAAGTTAAGCGGCATCTCTAAAAGTTCTAGCAATTCTTGCCAAGTCTGAAATAATATCCCTAACTCTTGTAGGGTTTGAGATATAAAAGAAGTGAATTACTCCCGTTTCTCTCTCAGTAGCAATATCTACTTTTCCGTAATTGAAAAAGCTGGACAAAACTCCTTCAGAATCTTGTCTAACGCTTTCAATATTCTCTAACGGTATTTCATCTACCGAATATGATGAGAAGGTTTTTAGATTGAAATCCAGTACTCTCTCGTTCGTTACAATATAAGTATCGAAATACCAGTCTATGAAGTTCTTAAATGCGTTTGTAAATACAAATGAATAGTATGCAAGGATAATAACCAAATAGAGCTTTAAACTGAACTGAGGAAGCTGCGAACTAAATATATTGAATACTACTGCAAAAATTATTGGTATCAATGAATAGAAAACAGTTGAAGTAATCCAGCCTAGGTTCTTTAACCAATGCCTTCTTGCTAGAATATAAATCCTTTCGTCTGGATTTTGTCCATCAAACTTTGCTAGTGGCTTTAACTGTATGCTACTAAATCCCCACCCTTTACTTTGTGGCACAATTCTATCCATCTCATCATGAATTGTTCCTCTTACTTGAGTTTTCGCAGCTGCTGTAATATCCGACATTATGGTGCTTGTATATAAATGGTTTGACTATAAATGTAATCGTATGTTCCCATATCGGATGCCCAAGAGTTCCACAAGTTTTTAAACCACCAGCCTCCTAGAGGTCTGGATTGTCCATTAGGACCAGTAAACCAAACTTTTTTAACTCTTTGCGATGGATCTCTTTCAAAGCTAATTGATGTGATACTGCCACCGATATCGCTAATTATAGAATTTAAATACGATTTAGTCGAGGAGTCATAGTAATTTGTTCCAGCGTTGTAAAGAAGCATAGCCTTAACACCATCATAGTTAACTTGATTTGTCTTTGCCTGCCAATATGTATAGTAAGTATTTGCAGCTAATGCAGAATCGTTTACTGCCCTTAAATAAGGATAAGGTGTTCCATCTCCATAGAGGTTCTGGAAGATTGTATCGTTATTTGCAGTTCCATTTCCTTGGTTATTATCTGCAGAGTAAAGAGCTTCTATTAATGCCCCACCATAAGTTATAACTTGACCTTTTGTTGCATCAACAAATGCTCTACTATTTAATCCTTCATCATAGGCTACTGTGCTTGTACTGCATGTTCCTGCTACATAAGCAGGGGCATAACAAACATTTAACGAGCCATAAAGGTTTACATATTTAAGTACATAAGTTCTAAATGCAACTATCTGAGCCTTAACTGCTTCAGTTGGCCAACTTAATGGTACTTCAGATTGCCCTGTTACGAAGTCTTCAATGTTCATCTGCTTAGCAACTATATTTCCATTTCCATAGTTCTCGTTAACAGTGAAAGTTGTTCCCTCGTAACCACCTGTTATTGCAACGCCTGTGAAGTAGAACCTAAGAATATCTTGATACCCCATTCCATTGTTTGCCATTCCGTATGCCCCCCATTGACTCATTCCTACCCCGTGACCTTGATAAAGATCTCTACCTTGTGTAAGAAAGACAAAACCTCCTGTAACAGGAGTACCTGGATTTGATGGTGGAGGTGGATTAGCAAGCAATGCATCTTCTCTTTGCTTTGCACTTATTTGAGCTTCTGAAAGTCCATCAATGCTAGTTTTAATATTTTGGATAGAGACTGTAATGTCTCCAAGCTGCTGACTACCATACGCTAATGCACCGTTGTAATAGGCTATTTGATCTTCTAATTGTTTCTTCTGAGCAGCTAGTGAGGTCTTCAGATCATCAAGTTCTTTTATTTTTGTATTATAAACATCAATATCTTCAGCTATTTTTTTTAGATCTTTAGCAATTGTAAAAATATCTTTCTGCTGTGCTCCTGTTAAGCTGCTTGCGTACTGTTCTATCTTCTTGTAATCATATTCTGTATTTATAAACTGACCTAAGTTATTACCAGAGCTTCTCCAAAGCATATAAGAATCTTTTAATGTTTCTTGTTGATCAATTTGTCTTTGTTGTCTCTCTAATTCTTTAATATCCCTTGCTTGTTTCATTAACTCTAGTTCTAGAGTTCTTGCATCTACTTCTGCACTTGTCTTTTCCAACTGAGCTTGCAGCTTTGGTAGCTCTCCAGAACTTGAGTCAATTGCATTTTGGTAGCTTGCTAAGTTATCTTGAAGTGCATTTAAATCATCTTGTTTCTTTTTAAGTTCTGCCTGCTGTGTTGCAATATCTTGCGCAATCTCTTCTGAGGTTTTAGCAAAGGAAACATGATTGAAAAGGAAGACACTACAAATTAAAAGTGCAATTACGGTTGTTATTTTTGTTTTTAAACTTTTACTTATCATTGGAAATTTATTGTTAATATTTGCCTTGTCTGTTTTATAGAATCTATAAAATCTTTAATCTGATCAAGGAAACCACAATTAACTAGAATGAGTGGTAAGAATTGATTGCTAGGAGTTTGTTGTGTCTTATTTAAGGACAATGTTGTAATCTGCTCTTCAATATCTGAATTTACTTTTCCCTCTAAACTAAATTCAATATTTTCTTTTTCTATCTTTAAGATATCAAGTTCTCTTCTTTTCTTATAATACTCTTCTGTGTTTAAAGCTTTTGTTTCCATATCATTTTGTAGCTTGTCTAGTCTGCCTTGCTCTCCTATTAAAAACTCTTTATCTTTAGTAAGTTGGGCTAAGTTCTTATCACCTAATCGAGAATTGATTGTGTTGTTTATAAGCTTATACTCTTCGTATAATGCATTTCCCCAAGCAAAATTGACCATCAACTTCTCTTCCTCTGGTGATGATTTAGTCATAACTGTAGAGTAAGACGTGCCCGTCATATCACTCTCAATAAATTTTTTCACTTTATAATCATATGTGTATCTACTTACATTTATAAGAAGCATTAACACTACTATTACTACAGCACTGAATAAACCTATAAGTAATTGTATTAGCTGTAGAGTTAGGGCAAACATCACGATTGAGAGTAGTAATTGAAAAACCACCAAGCCAACCATCCATTTACCTACAAATAAAGAGCCTTCTTTCTCTTCAGTTTCCATATTTACTCCTGAAGTTTTCTTACGCGTTTTTAACTCTGTAATTAAGTTATTTGTTCGAGTATCTTTTATTACATCAACTTTCTTTCTTACATCTAAATTACCTGTGTAGCTTTTGAATTTTTCTAGCTCAGCCACAAGATGCTCTCTATTGTCTATAAGTAACTTTACAGATGAAAGCTTGTCTTCAATGTTTTTAACTTCTCTATCAGCTATTTCTTTTTTCTTTTTTATATCCTCTTTATCTTTCTTCTGATTTTGATATGTCCCTACCTCCAAATCCATACTATTGATCTTTAAGTTTGTATCACGCAACCTCTTTACTTTCTCTAGCTCTTCTGGGGTAAGACCCTCTGCAGCCTTTGCAATTAGTGATTCTAAATCACCTCCAGACAATGGTGCATCAATACTAACTAATGATTTTAGTTGATCAATTGTACTTATATTATTTTTAACACAATCAATAACCAACTTTGACCACGATACTGCATCGAGGCTTACATTAAGTTTTTCTGAAACTACCGAAAAGAATGGTTTTTGAAGTACTTCGCCGTTCAAAGTTGTTGTTATAGTGTTGTTTTGATAGTCTCTGCTAATCTTTACCTCTTCGGCATCTGCTATCTTAAATATTAATTCTGAACTTAAAATTTTATTATTTGGTGACAAGGCTTCTGGGTTTAAGAAGTCGTTTAGAAAGAAAACAGCTTTTGGATCTGATGGAATTGAAACTGAAGCATCAAATTCGAAAACCTCGGTTGGGTTAACCACTGCCCTATATTTTGTAATGGCAATTTTATAAGACAATTCTCAGATTTTAATAGTTAATGTGCTTACTTATTCTATAGCAAAGGCAATAGGAAAGTAAAGAATTACTATTTACAGTTTCCTGGAGAAGAAGCTTTCCACACTTGGGGGCTAGTTTGGCAACAGAATCCGACAAAGAGACCTATAGGGCCTGAGCAAGTTTTAAATTCTTTAGGTGTAGGGCAAGCATATCTACCATTAGTACCACCATTCTTTATGTCGTTCACAAGATCTGTAATATCACATGGGTCTGTCTTTAAACCAAGTGGATCCGTACAAAGATCAGTGAAGAAGAATTGGAATCCAATACCGACGTTATTACTGCCTGTAAGACCAGAATAACATTGAACTCGATTATCTACTCCAAGTATCTTAAAGAACGTAATTAAGATTGGAACTGCTAGGAACACTAGAGCAAAACCGATAATAAACTTTATAATCCTCTCTCTGATTGCTTTAATTTGAGTTACGTCTCCTCTGGATATTAGGTACTGGTATGCCAAATAAATAATCATTAAGAAGGAGAATGAAGCTACAATTGCCCAGATTGCGTACACAACTTTAACGAATAGAATTTCAAACTCTTGAAGTGTTGGTGGTTTAAGAACAGCTTTAGTTCTACTGCCTTTAGAATCTAAACAGTAGAATCCTCCGCTTGGGTCTGGTAGAACTGCTGTAGAAGGCAATACGCTACCATCCGTATCAAAACACTGATAACTACTTGCGCTGTTCCCAGAAAAGTCAAAGTCCTGTTGTTGCGCTCTAACTACAGGACTTATAACTATTGTGCTTATTAATAATACTGCGAACAGTATATACTTTCTCATAGAATTTTTATGGTGCTGTTACTGTTGTTGGTATTACAACACCTGTTCCTTGGAAGAATGCAAGGATAATAACTATTCCGATTATTCCTATAAATAATGCTGCAATACCTATAAATACAGATTTAATAGCTTTTTGTGCTTCTTGTATTTTACTTTCGTCTCCTTCGCTTCTAATGTATTTTACAGCTGCTCTAATAATTATATAAATAGAGATAACAATAATTCCAACAAAAACTAATTGTAGAGCCAAAGTTACAAGGTTCTGACCAGTAGTAATGATTTCAGTACCATTTGGAGTACCACAAATAGATGCCGCTAATGTAATACTGTTAAGAAATGGGAAAATCCTACAAATTACACTATTCTGTTCAAGACCAGTTACTGCAGGATCCACTGCGTGAACTAATGGGGCTATAGCAGTACTAGCAAAACCAACAGCTGTTAGGGCCATTGTTCCTACTTTTGCGAACTTATTTAACGATATTTTCATAAAACATTTAATAAAAGATACTTTTAAACATATTATATAAATTATCCTAGAGAAGTCAAAAAGAATTTTTAACATTGCCCCAAAGAATTTTATAAAGGTATATTTACTCCATCTGGAGTTACAGGATTCTGTATAGTAAGATTCCCAGAACCAAAAAAATAAATTACTAAAACTATTCCAATAACACCAATAAAGATAATTCCAATACCTATGTAAACTCCTCTTATAATCGAGTAACCTTCTTGCATCTTTGCAGGATCTCCTTCACTTCTTATAATTCTTATTGTAGCTTTTATAACCATAAAAACTCCATACGCAATTATTAGTGCAAATATTAATGTTACTCCCGTCCTTATTAAACCTCCTACAGTAGTGAAATCCCAGAAAGGAGATAAATTATATTTAGTACAATCAAATAGTCCACAGCCTGTTAACATTTTAATTTATTAATATTTAATTATCTGAAGATAAGCCACATTTAGCTGCATAAGCTGCAGGATCATTTCCCGCTTTAACATCAAAATATGCTTGGAAATAATATTCGTAAGTGCCTTCATCTCTATTTCCACTTACTGGATCATATGTTGCTGGCATTCCTGGACAGCCACTAAACATTTTTGGCCAATTAAATATTGAACCAATTCCTATTAAGAATCCAATCAAAGTTAGTAGTATTGGAATTAAGAAAGTAATACCAATTCCAATAAGAGCTGATTGCAATTTTTTGTATGCTTCTTGCAACTTAGCTTGATCCCCTTCACTTCTAATACCCTCAATTCCAGCTAACAATATTCTAACTATCCAGAAAATTATTATTAATATAACAACCACATCGGCAATATAAGTTACCCAGCTTAATACAGTGGCATATTTTGGGTTAATAGCATCAAAAACTGGGAAGAAAGGAATTGTGATAGTATCTAATTTAAACGTACTTGTTCCTGCATCCAAAGCATGCAAGACTCCTGGAGTAAGAGTCAAAAAGAATAATAACGAGAATAACTTCTTAAATATCTTCATATTAGTTGATAGTAATTACAGAACCGGTGCTTGTGAAGTTAAGATCACTTACGCTAAAACCAAGAATAGATCCAATAAATTGTATTATAAAAATGAACGACCACGCAAGTACAAATCCGATTATCATGTTTACTATTTCTTTGTTTACCTTTGCGATATCTTCACTTGAAGTTGCTCTTGTTCTAAGTACTGCACCAACATACATTCCTCGTATTAAAGCATAAGCAGAAACAAGCCCTAAGAAACTAGATATTGCAATATTTATAAGATTTGGTACTTTTGCAGGAGTAATTTCAAATTGAGTTCCAAAGATATTAAATTTAATAACCTCCGCAGGTGTGGGAGTACCTGGATCATTATCTTTACATTTATTAGTACAGCAATCAGTTCCAGGGTGCAAAATCCTTGCATTAGAACATTGAAAGTCAGGAACGTAGCAATTTGCTGCATCGTCTTGAGCAGCACACGGATTCTGACAAGAAGATGGTATTCCTATAGGTCCTAAACAACCTGTTGGGAATGCATTTACCTTGAATGACGAAGCAAAAGAAAGTGCTATAGAGATAAAGAATGAAGTTATTACGACTTTAATAAAATTCTTTCCAAACATATTTATTTACTAATTTTATATTCCTAAAGTTGGTACGCCTAACAACCCTGCAACAAAATTAACTATTGTAGGTGCTAATACGGCAAGTACAAAACCAATGATTGCTGCAATTATTATTTTTCTAGCACTAGCAACCTGATCTGCATTATCTCTTGCTGTTAAATATTGAAAAGCTCCATACAAAAGCATTGCTGCAAATGTAAGTAAAAAGATTGGAACTATTAACTTTGTAATTGCGTTAATAAGATCCTCTACACTATTGAATATAGTTGGATTTGGGAACCTAAAACCTCCCATATAAAAAAAATTAAAATCTATTTAAACCTTCTTTACTTTATTTCCTTAACCTCTAGGCCAGTAAAATAAATATCATTTCCTGATTTTAGTCTACCTTGAATTATAGAGTTTGCCAATATATCTTCAATATTATCTTGCACTATTCTCTTTAGCTCTCTTGCACCATAAGCTGGATTATAAGAAAGCTCAGATAGCTCATCTAATGTTTTTTCGTCCCAATAGATAGATATTCCTTTTGTTTCCATGTTCACATTAAGTGCTTTTAAAGTTATATCCACAACATTTTTAATTTCCTCTTTGTTGAGCGACTTGAACATAATTAACTTGTCGAATCTGTTTAAGAATTCTATTCTGAATTCTCTTCTTAGTATTGGTGATGTTTCTTTAAGTACCTCATTGTACTTCTCTCCTTTTTCTACCAACTGGGCAATCTCAGCTGACGCAGCATTTGAGGTCATAATTATTATTGTATTAGTAAAGTCAACTCTTCTTCCCATACCATCTGTAAGCGAGCCTTCATCTAAAACTTGTAAGAATAAATCCAATACTTTCTTATTTGCCTTTTCTATTTCATCCAAGAGTATTAGAGAGAAAGGTTTTAGCTTTACTGCCTCTGTTAAGTAACCTCCAATAAAGTTTCCAGATTGATCGTTGTAACCAATCAACCTATTTAAGTTTGACTCTTCTTGATACTCTGACATATCAACTCTTATCATTAATTTTTCACTACCATAATAAACATCGGCCAAAGTTTTAGCACATTCTGTTTTTCCAACTCCAGTTGGTCCATAGAAAAGAAATGAAGCTATTGGTTTCTTTTTGAAGTCGCTTAGGCCAGATCTTGATCTCCTTATTGCCATCGCAATACTTTTTATTGCATCGTCTTGACCTACAACTCTTTTATGCATTACTTCTTCTAATTGCATTAGTCTTTCCGATTCGTTCTGATCGATTGTCCCTATATTAATTCCGACCTTGCTTGATATTAATTGTTCAGCGATCTGATTATTTAAATAGCTCAATCCTTGACTTTTAGCTAGTAGGATAGCCTCTTCAAGCAAATCTACTCCCTTATCCGGCATTGATCTTTCTACTTCAAACCTTGGTGCAAACTCTACAATCTTTTTTATCGCACTAATTTGAATTTTTACTCCGAACTTCTTTTCAAGTCTATCTACCTCGTCAATCAAGATCTGTATGGATAAGTTGCTTGCAGGTTCTTTAATTTCAATTACTTCAAATAAGGATGTTAAGCCTTTTATTGGCTTTATAAATTTATTATATGTTGCGATATTGCTTGTAGCGATTAGCTTTAGTTTATATGCATCAATTGCATTAATTAATAAGTTTATAACCTCCATCCTTCCTTCTTCTCTTATGGACATAACTTGACCAAGCTCTTCAAATACCAATATGATGTTCCCTGAATACCTCACTTCGTCTAGGCATTTTTGTATTATTGTTTTGAAGGAATCTACAGACCCAGCTTTAGTTAGAACCTTATTTAGATCTATACTTACAAGCCTAGAATCCTGGAGTGATTGAGGAATGTCCTCTACACTCATTCTTGTGGCTAAGTATTTTAGAATTCTTGTTTTTCCAACTCCTGGCTCCCCTAAAAGAAGCACTGCTGATCCAGAATCTCTCTGTAAAATTCTTAAGAAGTTAGACATTTCTGTTTCTCTTCCTAATGAAGTTGTAAAATCCCCTTTTGCAGAGCCTGCGGTTAAATCTTCTGCATAAGCATCCAATGTAGGAGTAGCTCTAGAAGTATATGCTCTGTTTACGGCACCAGTTGGCTTAAGTTTTGATAGTATTTTCCATCTCTTAAAGTAGTTATTTTTTCTAAATTCATTCTGTTGCCAAGATTCTAGTGAATTTATATCAAGATCGTTTATGCCAAAATCTAACAAAGTGTTTTTTACTACAGTTCTAAGTACTACGAAGACCATTGACATAACACCTATCTTTTCAGGATCCAATAAGGCTCCTTCTTTAATTCCATTTATAAATATACTTGGATAATTGTTATCAAAAGTGCAGTCCTGCGGAGCTAAGTTAGTTACTATCTTCTTACTTAATTCTGAAACATTAAGACCAACTCTCTTTTCTAACAGATCTCTTACTCTTGGATTATTAATTAGTGTGATAGTAAAATCTCTTAAAAAGTCTTTTTGATTTTTAAAATATAAATTATCTAATATAGCTAAAAGTTCCACGGTTAGAAGATTATTTATTAGCAATTCAGAGATATTATTTCTAGCCGTCTTCTCTAGTTCTTTAGATAAAATAAGACTCCTGTAACTATCAAGAAACTCCTCCCGGTCCCTCTTTAGGAATATACCGTAAAGGAAGAAAGGTATAGAGAAGTATATTAGTAAGTAATCAATACTTTTTGGAAATATATATGACATCAAGTCAAACTTGCCAATAAACAACGTAAGTAAAAGACTAATTGCTATAGTTATAAAACCTAAGACAATTAGGAATTGTCCAAATGATTTCTCTCCGTTAATTTTATTAGAGAGAGAACCTTTATGTTTAAATAACTC
>JBLGEO010000034.1:0-10120 GCA_047445235.1 Candidatus Dojkabacteria bacterium
TACTAGTAAATAAGTTAAAACTTTCTTCATTAATAAATCATTAAAATATAATTACTATTATAGTACCATTTGGTGTACAAAAACTAAATTGGTTTATTGCTTCTCTAAGAATTCCTTTAGAGTAAGTCCACTGTCTTTCCACTTTTTTGCAGCTTCTATACCTATATATCTGTAATGCCATGCCTCGTGTGAATATCCAGTTACGGCGTCTTTCCCATCTGGATATGATTGTACATAACCGTATTTATATGAGTTGGCTATTAACCACTGACCCGCTATTGTTGTATCGAACTCATTTACAAAGTCGTAACCGCTGTCACCGCTCATAAAGTCTATAGCAGTCCCAAGTTGATGCTCAGAGAAACCTGGTCTTGCAGAAACTTTATCCGCATCTTCTTGACCGTATGTTTTAACCCAAGATACATATTGTTGAAGTTGGTTATTATATGACCTATATGCTGAAGCAATTGTTAAAGGCTTCCCAGTTTCGTCCATAAGCTTCTTAATCATTAGTGAGAGTGCCTCTGCAGGCTCTGCTCTAAGCATTAATTTATCTGTTTGAACTAAAAGGTTTTTATCGTCAAATAGTTTAACTAGATCTGTTGGCTCGTAGTCACTAACCAACTTATGTTCTTTATTTATTGGGACTAAGAAATTATCTCCATCTACTGTATATGTACTGTTTTCCCAGTCTACGATATCTTTTAATCCTAGTGGAATGCTGAAAGGTGATCTAAGTACATTGATAATTTGTGTAAGATTCTCTCCCGTTTTTGATTTGAAAGTAACTGGAATTGCTGCTGTTCCAGTACCAATGTTAAGGATTTCCAAAGCATAATACTTCGTTCCATCAATATCTTTAACAAATGTAAGTTTAAACTTGTCTGGATTTAAGATATCTATATCTTGATTTGTTGTAACTGTAAGTGAAATCCTTGGTTGTAATGTTTCGTGTGCTCCTTCTTTGACATTAACTTCTAAAGGCTTCTGCTTCGATAGATCAACAGGTGCGCTAGCAGGTGGAAAGAATGTTGTAAGTGTTGATCTAATTTCTGACAATAAATTTACTTTTAGTACTACACTAACTCCTATAAGAATAGCAGCTACTATTACAGCTATTATTAGAATTGTTATTATTGGTTTTGGTATTTTCATATTTTAAATTATAATCCTATATATATAGTAATCATAGGGGTACATTTATGGATAATGATTTATTAATAATCGAAAAACAAGGAGAGGTCAACTACGATTCTTACGTCTTAAGTGGATTACAAGAATTAGGTCTTAATACAAAATTTGAAATGATCTTCTTTTTATCAAAAGTTTATGTGGAATCTAAGTTTGACGATAAGGGTAAAGGTTATAATCATTTAGTGAGCTTAGCGATTGGGAAGTTATCTAAAAAATATAATCTTGATGAACCTGAAGGTTATAGAGCAAAATTAGACCAATTAATTGAAAACCTTATGGGTGTTTTAGATGGTGAGAATTATATGCTTAAAAGATTAAATGAATTCTATTTATGGACCAGACAAATACGTGGAAAAGAAAACAATTCAACTAACTGAGGGTGAACAAACAATATATATAGAATCTGACATTGAGATAAACGCAATGTATGTTGGTCGTGGAGAAGATGTATTAAAGAGTAAGATCTGGATTATTCATTCGAAACCAGGTTTTAAATCTAGGATTAATATTAAAGCAGTGGTGTTTGATAAAGCAAGATTTGATTTTGAAGGGATTCTTAAAATAGACAAAGGAGCAATTCAAACTGACACCTATCTAAAAATTGATTGCCTTGTTATGGGGGAATCTGCTTTTGCAAGAGCCATACCAAGCCTTGAGATAAAAGAAAGCGAAGTTAAAGGTGGCCATGGTGCAACGATTGGGTATTTAGATCCGAGCCAAACGTACTACTTAGCTTCGAGAGGTGTAAGCAAATCTAAGGCTGAAAATATTTTGGTAGATGCTTTTATAAGAGGATAAATATGCAAGTACTAGCTGTAATACAAAATAATGATTTAATTTTAATCGGGAAATTAAAGCCTGAAAAGGTTGAGGATTTCGGTGGGATTCAATATATATTTCCAGGAGGGACAGTTGAGGAAAATGAAAAACTTGTGAAGGCTGTAATTAGAGAGTCCCTTGAGGAAACTGGGCTAAATGTAAATGTAGTTAAAGAAATTGGCTTTAGAATTCATCCGAAGACGCAGAAGGAAATTCACTATTTTCACTGCGTTAAAGTAAATGGTGAACTTTCAACTGACAACGAATTAAATGATGATATTGATAACTTAGAATGGGTAAAGAAAGAAAGGTTATTTGAGCTTATGCCTACTTTGTTTAACGAAGTGAAAATATACCTAGAAAGTTTAACTTAAATGCCAGTGAAGGGACTCGAACCCATACCTCTTGCGAGACTAGTTCCTAAGACTAGCGCGTATACCAATTCCGCCACACTGGCATCTTAATTACGAATGACGAATTAAGAATTATGAATAACGTTTCGGAATTATATCATCACAGATTAAAAATTGAAATGAGTAGTTACTTTCAATACTTTTCATTTGTAATTCGTCATTCGTCATAAATTTTAAAATCCTCCGCTGGATCCACCACCACCACCACCGCCGCCGCCGCCACTAAACCCGCCGCCGCCGCTCCAACCACCGCCGGAAGTTCCGCTAGAAGGTGCAGGTGACATATTTACCGTTGTTGAGTCTGCAAAGCTTCTTGTAAAGCTACTAACCCATAAAGCATCCCAAACGCCTGGTCTTGAACCTTCATACCAGTCTGGAGAACCCTTATAGATGTCCTTAAACTTTTCTGCCCATTGTTTCTCGATTCCAAACACAATTGCATAGGATAAATATTTCTCAAAGTCTTCTGGTTTTAAGTTCTGCAATGTATATTTCTCAGCGGTGTTTAAATACATTCTGAAGCCTAATATATCTGCGAATACCTTTGACCCCTTATCTGTTTTGGCCGGCATAAACTTAGAGGCAATTACGTAACCAGCTCCAAGTGTAATTATTCCAAGAAGTGGAGTGCATAGGATCAGATAACCAAAAAATGTTGTCCCTACAAAGCTAGAAAAACAAGTTCCTATAATACCGATTATAAATAAGAATATTCCACAGCCTACATAACTATTTCTAATAGATTCTGGGGATTTATTAAAAAAGCCTTTTTCTACAACTTCTCTGTATATGTTTGCTTTTAAGATTGCATACTTGTAATAGAAGTAACTCCTCATTGTTGAAGTTGTAACCAAATCCTTGCTTTTAAACACTGCATCCATAATTTGAGCTTCCATAGGTGTTAGACCTGGATCTCCTTTCTTTCCTTCCAATCTTGTAAGTTCATAATCTGATCCTTTTGTGATTTCAGCTACTTTTATATAACCTCTGTATGCAAGGTCTATTATGCTTCCTACAATATCTTCTTTATCCACAGACTCATCTTTTATTGTTCCTAGTAAATATGGAGGTACATCAACAGGAGGTTTGAAGAGTGGAATAATAGTCTTTTGCATATTTTGATCTACTCCCTTTCTCTTATAGTTAATGTAAACATATATTATCGCTGCAGGTACAAAGAAAATACCAAAGCAAGTTATTAAGGTATTTAATATCAAAAGTAAACTCATCCATGTTTCTGGCTCTAAATTTACAGTAAGAGTCTTATTTTCCCCAGCGGCTAGTGTTTCGTTGAAAATAAAATCCTTATAGCCTGTATGAGAAAACTTTATTTCGACTGGCCCAGCTGGTACATTGGTTAAACTTCCTTCAGAAGTACCTGCATCTATTTCCACACCATTAAGTAAAATTGAATTTGCAAAAGGTGGATTTTGAATTACATAGTTTATATTTGCAGGCCTGATAATTTCATCCTTTTGAAATTTATACGAAACAGTAATAGTTCCACTTGAACCTAAATTCTTCATTGCTAACGTGATTTTATTTGCAAGAGCGCTTACTGTCGGGTCTTTTCCATAAGGATCATAAATCTGAAAATTCGAAGATTTATATTGTGTATCGCTAGGTAGGTCTATATTTACAGTAGATTTAGCAATATTACCTCCAGCACTATCCGGAATAAGATTCCAGTAAAATACTGCTGCGTCATCAAACCAACCCAATCCGCCATAGACTTTATATTCCACACTCCATTTAACTTTCTCTCCATTAAACTGCTTTCCATCTGGGTAAAGTACTCTTTCTATCCTATAGAATTCATCTCCCGAATCTTCGTCCGTGTAAGTTGAAGTAGTAAAGTCTGTAACCTTTTTATCATTCTCATCATAGACACCTAACATCTCTAGTCGATCAAACCCACCGCAAGTTATTTGATTAGCTGTTTTACAAGTATTATTATCTGTTTTAATGTCCCTTCTAACTCCATGTACTTCACCATAGAAAGATAAGACCATAGTTTCCTTAACAGTAAATGTGGAATCTTTATTTATAGTTATACTTACATCGTAGCTTGGATACGTAAAAGTTGGAGCTGCCTTAACAGTTCTCGAGAATACTAGTGGAACTAATAAAAAAACGAAAGTAATTAAAATGCCTATTTTTTTCATATTTTTGACTTTAAAGATAAAACAATTATATTCCAAAAATGTTTTATTATCTAGAATATAGAGTATTTTGAATTCTACTGGAAAAGAATTTGATTAAATTATAAACTTAGCCTGATTAACTTAAACAATGCCTCTAGATTTTGACTATAGAAAACATACAACTATTTACAAAGGTTACAGTATACAAACTTATCAATTTGGAGAAGGTGAGAACGTAGTCTTTTCTTTCCCATCTTTCCCGCATTCTGGCTTGTATTACTTGTGGTTTTTAACACACTATAATACAAGTAAAGTAAAATTCATTACTTTTGATTTACCGGGTTGGACAGGTTACTCAGAAAATATTTTCCAAACAAATAAATTTACTCTCGATGAATATGTTGAAATAGCAAAAGTAATCCTGAAAGACTATAAGATAGAAAGGTTTTCTGTAATTGGTTATTCATTTGGTGGCGCACTTGCACTTAAGTTAGCTGCTGACATGAAAAGCAAAGTGGATAAGGTTGTTCTAGTATCAAGCGTAATTAACTCGAGAATCATAAGAGGATTCAGGGTAGTCAACTTAGTTAAATTACTTCATATTACAAAATATTATTATATTCTTAAGGCACTAATTAAGGGAAGATTTAAAGCCATTGCAAAAATACTTAATCGAGAAGAAGGTATGCCAAAAGTATTTATAGACATGTATACCGACATGCTTAATCATATTGACTCAAAGATAATTTCTGATTCCATATACCAATTATTTACTTCTGATTACTCAAAGTACATCCCAGAAATTAATGAAAAGAACGTTCTTGTAGTAAACTCTAGGGATGAAGGTAGAATGTTTACTGTTCAGGCAGAGTACATGAGAAGGCATCTCAATAATGAAAAATCACTATATATTCATGGAACTCATGACGATTTTATACTTAAGTGTAAGAAGGATGTCGTAAGAGACGTAGTTACTTTTTTGACAACTTAATATGACTCAAATTGAATACCAAGATTTATATAAAAAAATAAACAATGGCTGGAACGACTCAGTTTCTATTTACAAATCTAAAGTTTCCAAGTTAGTGACTTCAGACACTGTAATTATGGAAGCTGGTTGTGGTTTCTCGAACCTTTATACCGAGGAGTACAAAAGGGCCAAGCATGTGATTGGTGTTGATATTTCTGATGAGTATTTGAAGATGAACGATCTTATTAAAGAAAAGATTGTTTCGGACCTCTCTTCTATTCCAATGATAAAAGATAATAGTGTTGATTTGATAATTTCATCTTGGGTTTTTGAACATCTTGAACAACCTGAAAAAGTAATTAAAGAATTTGGAAGAGTCTTAAAACCAGGAGGGAGAGCTGTTTTCTTAACTCCCAACGCTTTGAACTATGTAGTTATAATTAATAAGATTATTCCACACTCGTTTAGAGTCTGGGTTGCAACAAAACTTGGAGGTAAATTGACAGTAGAACCTATGAAGACTTTTTACAGAGCAAACACACTTCGAACTTTAAATAGGATGGCTGAGGAAGCCAGTTTAAATACCGATGAAACAATCCTGAATGGTGATCCAACTTATATTGCTATAAATAAATTCTTCTTTTATATAGGTGTAGTACTTGAAGCAATAATCTCTCTTCCATTACTGAACAAAACAAAAGTTCACATTATAGGAGTTCTAAGGAAAGAATAAATTGGACGAACTTACGTTTGGCAGTGTACTTTTCATGAATTTGTAATGAGCAGTTATTGTATGTCATTTCGAAGGGATGAAGTGACTGAGAAATCTGTAATACTTACTTTTAATATCCTTCCCAGATCCCTCGACTCCGCTCGGGATGACAACAAAAAGTCAATCAACTATCTAAATCAACTGTTTGAGATACAAGCTTAATTTCGTTTAACTGCTTTCTAATATCTCTCAAAGCAACTTCAACCGCTCTTAATCTAGACGCTACCTTATACTCTCTTGGGTCTGCACCTAAGAAGTAAGATATTGGTTTCTTAAATAAATCTGCTAACTGCATCAATTTATCAATTGGTGGGGCGATTCTTCCGGATTCGTAACCTGAAATTGTTTTATCAGAAACACCTAGAGAAACTCCAACTTGTAGTTGAGACATCCTAGATTCTACTCTTGCAAGCTTTATTCTTTTACCAAGTTCAATCATTAGATCCACTCTTTTTTTATTATCCTCTGCGAAGACATCGTTATACATTACTATCTACTTAAAATATACGTCTAGTGATTTTACTTGATCGAATGCTACAATACAACATACAAATTAATATTATTATGGAAACAGAGATAAATAAAATTAACTATGATGAATTTGGAAAACCAAATGGTATTCTAATACTAAATAAACCAGTTGGAATCACATCTCACGATCTTGTAGACGAAACTCGAAAAAAATATAAAACGAAAAAGGTTGGACATGCTGGAACATTGGACCCATTTGCTTCGGGGAAGATGATTGTTTTGCTTGGTAAAGCAACAAAGCTTTCAGATTCCTTTCTTGGAATGGATAAAGAGTATGTAGCAGAAATCGGATTCGGAGTATCAACTAACTCTGGTGATGTCGAAGGTGAGCTTACTGAAACAAAGCCTGTTGATGATGCGAAGTTTGAAGATAAACTAAAAGCAATGCTAAATAGCTTTCCTACGAAGTATCTGCAATATGTTCCAGTGTTTAGTTCCGTAAAAATACAAGGTAACAAACTAAGAGAACTCGCAAGAAAAGCTGATAAGTTTGAGATAATTAATAAACCAGAATCGGAAGAAACCTCAAAAAAGATAATTAGGTTCTATAAGAACGATTCGATACTATTTGAATCCTTGCTTCCTGCAAAGCTTATAACACTTAATGAAATAGAACTTTTGAGTTTTGAAGAGAAAAATCTCTCCATATTTGAAAGTAAACTCTCTTCTAAGCTATTTTCCTTACTAAAAGAAAAAAACATTACTAGACTCCCCGTCGCAAAATTAAGAGTTAACTGCTCTAAGGGAACTTATATAAGACAACTTGCAGAAGACATAGGTACTCAATTAGGATATCCTGCTTTCTTACTATGTCTTGAAAGGACGAAAATTGGCCCTTATTAGAACTGAATATACTTGCTAAGAACTTTTGCAGCTGTCCAGAACGTTAAATTTAAAGTTCCCCAGAAGATTAGAACCACAATTGGAATTCCCAAAATACTGTCGCCTGGCAAATTTGTATAAGTCCAAAGCCTTAAATTTATATTTAGAAATTCCCATAGAAATCCAACTAGTAGACCACTTATCAATACAGCTATTGGTGTTAAGTAGTAGCCCTTCAATAACCGTGTAACTAACCCATCTTCCAAGTGAATACCAAGAATAGCGTCACTTAAGAAGGTCAAAGAAATAAACCCTATGATAAAGAACAATATTCCTTCTGGATTTAGGATATTTATTAGGCCGTATACAAATAAGCAACCTGATACAATCAGACTAATTAATAGTTCAGTGTAATAAAAGTCGCTTGTTAAAGCTTTGAAACCTTTTATTTTTACAAATTTTAATTTCTCTACAAAGAATTCCAATGTCTCTATAATGAATGGTGTACCTATTACATAAGTAGAGAACAGAATTACAATGTATTCTAAAATATTTGTTGACGAGTATGAGAAGAAATTAAAAATACCGGAAAGTACAAAGTCAAAAAGTAGACCTAAGCAAACTCCAATTATTATCGAGACTTTGAAATACCTTTTATAATCTCTTTTTCTATCAATAGAAAACCAAGCAAAAATACCTAAAAGGGCAAAAAAGAAATGTATGAAAGAATAAAAAAAAATCATATCGTTATTTGTATCTACTAATAATAGTATCAGGAATAAAATTATCAGTAAATACTTTAAATTAGCTATATGTACAAATCCTTAAGTTCTTCAACTATAAAACTTTTCCTATGCATCTCACTTAAGCCGTGAAGTTTTATCATTTCTCTATGAAATTTTGTCGCATAGCCTTTATTTCGATTGAACCCGTAGCTTGGATAGCTTTTATGGATTTCTTTCATTAACGAATCTCGTTCAACTTTTGCAATTATAGATGCTGCAGCGATAGTGTAGTATGTTGAATCTCCTTTTATTATTTTCTTTGTATTGTCTCCAAAGTTTTTTGCAAACTGACCATCGATCAAAAACAAGATATTTTTACTGACATACTTTTCAGTAAATTGGTTGATTATATTTTCAATTATGCCATGTAATACTTTTCCAATCCCCTTAGAATCAATCTCCTCTACAGAACCATACTGTACAATATAATCGTTTTCTCTCAACTTACTATATTTTCTATCCCTCGCATCTTCGTTTAGTTTCTTAGAATCGTTTATACCTCTAAAGACCGGATGGTCAGCAGAAAATATATATCCACCCATTGCAACTGGACCCGCTAGACAACCTCTACCAACTTCATCTATACCTGCAACTAAATCGTATTCTCCGGAAGAAATAATTTCAAATTCGTATTTTGGGGTTAAAAATTTTGCCATTTAGCCCGATTATACAACAACAGAATTGACATGCAGAATTAGTAAACTACACCAAGTTTCTTTAAAACTTTAAATGCCTGTTCACTGTCAATCGTTGGTGCTTTTCTTGTTTGTAGAAAACTTGCAAGAGTTAAACCAAAACCTTTGTAAACGTTTGGAATTAAATGGATACTGGCGTGTGGGATTTCATATCCCATAATCATACTATATATGGGCTCCTTAGGCTCCAACTTATAGTTTAAAATCTTAGCAACATGCTGAACAACTTTAAAGTATTCTGCAACTGATCCAGTACCGGCACTTGGAAGCTCCCATACATGTCTAAAGTGTGCTTTTGGTATAACTAAAGTGTGCCCTTCGGACAGGGGGTTAATATCTAAGAAGGCTAAAAAATTTCTGTCTTCGTATACTTTGTAGTAGCTTTTATTTTTTACAATATCGCAAAAAATACATTGAGCCATAGTTAGATTATACCATTGGGAAGCTCTTTGTCAATTCAGATTGGAAGAAAAAGTTGAAATTATATATACTGGCTAAATACTTTTGCACCGAGATGACAAAAGTGTCAGTTGTTATAGTTAAGACTTAAGAAGCTAACTTTTTTTAATCAAACTATATTTTTTTAATATAGCATTTGCTTTTGCCGGATCAATTGCTTTATCTGCTTTGGTGTTTTCCATAAAGCTGTACAACTCTTTCGAAAGCTCCATATCATCTCCAGGAAAAATTCTTACATGCGCATGAGGAACTTCTTCTCCAACTACCATTGAATAAATGGATTCATGACCAGCAACTTTTTTATAATGATTCACGATTTTTTTTATTACTTCGAAATACCTGCCAATGTTTTCAACATCCCAGACCCATCTGTAATGTTTTTTAGGAATTACAAGGGTATAAGCATCGGTTGCCGGGAAAATATCTAAGAAGGCCAAGAATTCATCATCCTCATAAATCTTATATGATGGGATACTACCAGCCACTATTTTACAAAATATACAGTCATTCATAAAT
>JBLGEO010000035.1:0-10756 GCA_047445235.1 Candidatus Dojkabacteria bacterium
TACCAGCTTTAAAAAGCTTATTACCAAAATACTCGGGGAAGATAAAATGTATTTATATCGACCCGCCTTACAACACGGGTGAAGAGGGTTGGGTTTATAACGACAATGTTAATAGTCCGTTGATAAGACAATGGATTAAAGATGGACCAGTGGGAAGAGATGATCTGACGAGGCACGATAAATGGTTAACGATGATAACACCAAGATTGAAACTTTTAAGAGATTTGCTCTCGAAGGACGGAGCTATTTTCATAAGTATTGATGAAAATGAAATATATAACTTAATTCAAATTATGAACGAGATTTTTGGCGATATTAACTTTGTTGCTAATCTTACCCTGCTATGTAATCCGAAAGGTCGTTCACAAGATAAATATTTTGCATCAAATCATGAATACATTGTTGTCTATTCAAGAACACCCCTAGATAAAGGTGCGTTTTCTGTCGCAAAAGATGAAGACCAAATTGAGGCTGAATATACATTAGAAGATGAAGGTGGAAAATATAGATTACTTGAATTAAGAAATACACATAGGGAATTTGGAAAACATAACAGAAAGAACCTTTACTATCCATTGTATGTAAATCCTGAAAACGAACAAGTGTCTGTGAATAAAAGTGAAAATCTAATTCCTATACTTCCTGACTGGGAAGATGGATTTAATGGATGTTGGACATGGGATAAAAATAAAGTGGAAAGAGACGTTGATTTACTAACTGCAAAAATGATTTCAGGAAAGTCTTGGAAAATCTATAGGAAAAACTACGCAAACGGATCTGACAGAATGCTCAAAACTATCCTCATCAATAAAGAATATTTCACAGAAAAAGGACAGAAAGAACTGAACAGTTTATTTGGTACAAAAGATAGGAAATTTCCGTCACCTAAGTCGGTAGAGTTAATAAAGGACTTAATTTCAACGATCACAAAAGATAATGGGGATATTGTACTTGATGCATTTGCGGGCTCAGGAACAACAGCACAGGCTTTGTTAGAAAAAAATGAGGAAGATGAACTTATCAGAAAATTTATACTTATACAAATGCCTGAAAGTAGCGAAAAAGAACCAAATAAAAATATTGCAAAAGACATCACAAGAGAAAGAGTTATTAAAGTAATTGAAAAAAAACTTAAAAATAAAGAAATCGGATTTGAATATCAAAGAGTTGGTCAGCCAATAGATGCTGAAACTATACTTTCAGGAAATTTACCATCTTACGAGCAATTAGCAAAGTATGTTTACTATCTTGCAACAGGTCAAAGTCCAAAAGAGAAAGAAATTAATGAAAGTAAATACTTTGCTGGAAAGATTGGAAATACAGAAATATATTTGATTTATAAACCAAATTTAGATGAACTAAAAACACTGGCATTAACATTTGACTGGGCAAAAGAACTTCCAAGAGATAGCAAAAAAATTGTCTATGCTCCTGCCTGTTTTATTGATGATGAATATTTAGAGCAATTCAATATTAAGTTTGTAAGTATTCCCTATAACTTATTTGAAAGACAAAAGTAAAAAATGATTTTCAAACCATATCAAACAAAAGTAGCTAAAAGACTAAAAGATTACTTGGTCAAAGCTACAGAATTAAAAGAAGTCCTAAAAGATGTAGACCCAGATGCTTGGGTGCAATTAGGCTTTTCAAAAATAGGATTAAATTCTATCCCTGATAGCCCTAGAAACGGATTAGGCAAACTATACCCTAGAATGTGCATTAAAGTACCTACAGGAGGAGGCAAGACGCTTCTAGCAGTAGAAACAATAAGACAATATCACGAAACTTTTGCCAAAAGAAAAACAGGATTAGTTGTTTGGATTGTACCTTCTGAAATAATTTATTCTCAGACAGTTGAAAGATTAAGAGATAAAGCCGACCCTTACCGACAATTACTAGATCAAGCAAGTAGCGGTCATACAATAATACTTGAAAAAGGACAGGAGTTAAGAGCTGAAGATATTGAAGAAAATCTTGTTGTTCTAATGCTTATGATACAGTCGGTAAACAGGCAAACGAAAGAAAGTTTGAAAGTATTTATGGATAGTGGCTCGTATGATTCTTTCTTCCCACAAGACAATAGATATGATTTACACCACGAATTATTAGAAAAAGTATCGAACCTTGATGTATTTCAAGGTGTAAACTCATTTATGCCACAGGTCAAAACAAGCTTGGGAAATGTACTAAGGCTTACTAGACCGCTGATAATTATTGATGAAATTCATAAAGTATTCTCAGATAAAGCAAGAGAAACTGTAAATAGCCTAAATCCTTCTATGGTAGTAGGCTTCTCTGCTACTCCAAAATCAGATATGAATATTTTAGTTTCGATAACTGGGCAGGAATTGAAAGATGCAGAAATGGTAAAACTAGATATGAATATTATTGCTCCAACAAATAACGAAGATTGGCAGACAATGGTTAAAGAAATTAAAGATGCTAGAAATAAACTTGAAAAAGTCGCACTTGAATATGATGGCAATACAGGTCAATATATTAGACCAATTGCGTTAATTCAGGTTGAAAGAACTGGAAAAGAGCAAAGAGGTAAAGGCTGGGTTCACAGCGAGGATGTTAAAGAATATTTAATTAACATCGGAATACCGGAAGAAGAAATTGCAATTAAATCGAGCAGCGTTAATGATATTGAAAATATAGACCTACTTTCAAGAGAATGTATTATCAGATACATAATTACTAAAGATGCCCTTAAAGAAGGATGGGATTGCCCTTTCGCCTATATTTTAGGAATAATTCCAAATGTAAATTCTAATACAAGCGTTACTCAACTTGTTGGAAGAATACTTCGACAGCCCTTCGGAAAAAAGATAGGTATTCCACTTTTAGATGAAAGCTATATTTACTACTGTAGCGGACATACGCAAAATATTCTTAACACAATAAAAAATGGATTTAAGAATGAAGGCTTGGATGATTTAGCGAAGTACAATATCAATACTGGCACACAAACAAACGAATCGATGAATAAAGTTGTAAAGATAAAAAGAGAATTTTTAGAAAAATACCCAGAAAGTTTATACTTGCCAGTTTGGCTTATAAAAGAAAGTAATGAGCTTTTTAGGGAGTTCAACTATAGTATTGATATAAAACCTAAGATTAATTATGAAAATGTTGACCTTAGAAAGGTAACAGATGAAATATTACCCCTTATAGGCAATCAAACATTTGAAACATCTTTGATAAAAGTCGGACTGCAAGAAGGCTTAATTACTGAAAATACTTCAAGCGAAATAAGAATTAGTGAAGTGAATTTTGATATTGAATATCTAACAAGAAGACTTAATGATTACATTGAAAACGCTTTCTTATCAAGGTATATCTCTCAAGGTCTTTATTCTCACCTTAATCAAAACGTAAAAGATAAAATTGATTTAGGCAGATACAATGGATTTATAATTTCCGAAATTATAAAAGTATTTGAAAAAAACAAATCAGAACAGGAAAAGGAAATTTTCAATAAAATGGTTGCTAAAAAAACTTTAATCCTCGCTGTAAGCGACACAGAAGTTGGCTTTAAAATTCCTGAAGAGGATAAAATTAAAGATTTTCCACACAATAGATACCAGTATTATCTTTACGAAGACTTCGATATTACAAGTATAAATGGACTTGAGCTTGATGTAGCAAAACAGCTAGATAGGCAAAAGAAAACAATTTGGTGGGTAAGAAATAGAGCTGTAAACGGCTGGTACGCAATACAAGGCTGGCAAAAGGATAAAGTTAGACCTGATTTTGTTGTAGCAAGAAAAAACGATAACGATAAATTAGACTTAGTCTATGTTGTTGAAAGTAAAGGTGAACACTTGGAAGGCAACAAAGATACTATTTATAAATCAGACTTATTGAACTTTATGAATGAAATAGCAGTTGAAAAAATTGAGAATAAAGAAATGGTTAAAGCTAGACTAAATGATAAATTCTACTATGAACTTGTTACTCAAGAAAATTACGAAAATAAAATAAGTTTTAGAATGAATATGAGTAATTAAACTATCTAGCCATTCCACTCTCAGCTTTATCTCAAATAGCTTAATAACCTCCTGTCATTTCAGTCTTAGCAATTCTTGCGTTGGTATATCTGTATCGAATTTATTCTCTAACGTCTCGTCCCTTCTTCCTGATGACAACCCCTCTCTCCTTACGCTATAATCCATCATTACATTTAAATTCAATAAAATGGCAGGTTTAGATAGTGTATTTCCAGAGGATACTGTTTTTTTAGCAGAGGCTTTTGACGAATTACTTCCGGAAAGGAAAATGGAACTGGTTCTTAATATATACGGAAAGGTTCGAGACATGCTTATTAATGCAAAATCTCCAGCTTTACAAAATATAGGTTGGGATATAGTAGAGATTATGGAGGACAAAGATGTACCTATTGGTCTTACACAACTTATTACTTTAGATACATTAGAGAGTTTCTACAACTTTCTACATGCAATTAACGTTCCTCCTTTAAATCAAGATCAACTTGCATACGATACTTTTGGACATTACGAAGAAGAATTAATGGACGACAATAATTATAATCCATCTATTTATCCAATATTCGAGATTGCACCTATCCCAAACAGTATCCTAGAAGAGTATGGTAATAAACTTACACAATTTGGATTGATTTTAAACGTTATGATAAATGTAAATGTTATTAAAGAGATTCAAAATCCAAAACAAATTGTATACCATCTAGTTTATGCGATGTCGTTTCTTTCTGATGGTCTAAAATTACAAAAGGCTGTAAGTGATGGGAAAGTATATGTTGCTGCTTGCAGAGTAATTGAATTTAGGATTATGCAAAGAGCTGTTGCAGCTGCTAAAACAGCAATATTAGAAATGAATGAGAGGGTTGGTGTTGAATCTTTTGCAGGTTTAAATCCGGAGATTAGAGAGCAATTTAGTAAAGTAGGTAGTATTGATAAAACTGAAGATATAGACGACTTATTTCATATTATTCCATAAAGAGCTATTCCTACCGCATCGAAACCACACAATGGTGTGTGCCCAAGTAGGTGCAAATCTGCATGTCTTCGTCCAGAATTCTCTGGACTCATCGTGCATCTTTGGAGGTCCTTATTTAGCTTTGCTTTATTCTGCTAACGCAAACACATTCATCAATTCTACAGCTTTTGCTTTATAGAAGTTAATCTTAGTAGCATTTCCATGTGCGTTATCTACAACACATTGTGGATCTATAAATGTATTCCCGTCTTGAGTTGTCATACATGCGTTTCCTTCTGCAGCTGTGAATATATCTCCAGCTTTAAATCTTAAAGATATTTCTGCAATTTCATCACCCTTCTTTGCATAAATAAACAATGTCATATCTACTTGAGTCATATCATCAAAGTAGGATTGAGTTCCACCAATAGACATAATTGCAATAGCTTTATCTACACCAGGGTAGTTAACACTAAAAGTTTCTGCTGGATAATATGCTGCGCCACCGCACTCTGCATATGTTGCTCTTAAAGGTAAACCACTAAGTTGTGTTGCTGTTGGAGTTGTAGAATAAACTACAGTTTTTGTTCCATCAACAACATCTACTGCATCTTGGAAATCTTGAACTTGTTCAGCATCCATTGGTAAATTCTTATTACTTACAACCAACTGACCAACTCTAATTGTAGGATCTAAAGTATATGTGTATGTTGTAATTCCTGCTTGATGACCACATCCTTCATCTACGTAAGTAGCTTTTGTAAATTGAGTAGGATATTTTAATGTAATTGGTGTTTTAGAAACAGGTGTAGGTGCAGGCGTTGGAGCTGGTGCCGGGTTATCATCTCCAGGTATAGGAAGTGGTGGAAGTTGCTTTACAATTTCTGTTGTAGTATTTGCATTACTATTCTGTGCAGCTCTATAAAGTAGAAAACCAACAATAATACAGCAAGTTAAGAGAATAAATAATATAACGGCGATTATAAAAAGATTTCGTTTGTTCTTTAGAAATTCCGGCATAAATTATTCTTAAAAGATATTTTTAATATCTTACCACCTGTAACAGTCGAGTTCTACATGCATTCACAAAGTTACATACTCTATCGAGTCAAAATAAGAAAGAATAGCAATGCCAATGATATAATTCAGGATTGTCCAATAAAAGTGAGGTGTCATAGTGAACGTAGAAAATCTGAAGAACAATCGTACTGGCTTTGTTGTATTTCTAATCGCCCTTGCAGCCATATGTGTTTTGCAAAAACAGATTAGGGAAGCAGAAACCTTCCTAGCAGCTAGCTTTACAATAGGTTGTACTTTTGGTAGCTTCAAAAAAGATCGGTTAGCGGTGCCGTTGATGTGGTTTTTTATATCACTGGGCGCAGCGGGTTGTGTTGCATTTTCAAATCCGCTATACGAATTACAAGCCTTCTTGTTCTTCGTACCAGGTGTAGTCATTCTTATTCGACTAGTGCTTCCGAGGTTATTCCGACGGAAGACCTGAGATTTTTCATGCTTCGCTGAGAGTTTCTTGTATAAAAGGCCGGTTTAAAACCCGGTCTTAACTTATATATATACTGGTGATATAATACTACATCGCAAAAATGGAGGAAGTCCAATGGCCAATCTTTTTCATCCAAGAAGAGATACGATACTGTTCTCAATATGGGCAGCATTGTTTTTCTATCTTGTTCAGAATCAGAGTCTTGCACTATCAATTTTCATTTTTGCACTGTTAATTGGTACAACAATGGGGAAATATATCTTGGACGAAGATTTAATGCCTGTTGTTTGTGCCACATCGCTGTTGTTGCTTGGAGGAATGCTTTGGGCTTTATCGCCCGAGTTCCAAAACCATGCAATAGCATGTTTCGCTTCACTCGTAATTTTTGTAGTCAGACTACTGCGAGTGTTGAGACTGTGAATGTCATGCATCTTGCAGATATTCATGCAAACAGTGGACCGGCGAAAGCCGGTCCGAACCCTTCTAATGCTATAATCCACTAACGTTTTCTAAGGAGAGTGGTCAAAATGGTCGTTCGCAAAAGGTTGGTTCTGTTCTTAAGGATTATACTAGCCCTATTTATGCTACTTGTAGCTGGATATTGGTATCAGCATAATTCTGAGAATAAAGCTGAGTGGGCTTGGGCGTGGATTTTGTTTTTTGGTACTGTAACAGCCAATTTTGAATATGCACCTTCATTAGTGCTAGCACTAGTATCAACTTTGCTTTCACTAGTCACGGCATTTTCGTTATTGGTCACGTATAGGACCTATTTGTTTCAGGGTATATTTGAACTAATCACTGCATTACTTTTCGTTTTAATGTATGTGGTGAAGTTCAATAATTCTCTCAGTAGAAGGACGAACTGGTGAAGCTCATGTTTAATCTGAGCTCATCAATATATAAAATAGACCAGGCGCGAGCCTGGTCTAAAACTTTCTCTAAGAAATAATTCTTAAAGTTAATAAAATGAATTCAGGGTTTAATATATATTGGCTATATAATTCAATATAAAATTCATTTAAGTAGATTTGTGATAAAATCCCCGAAACAAAAGTAGAAGGGACAGATGATGGTTACGACCAGAAAGCATGTAGCATTTTCGTTTTTGTTCGTAGTTACGATTGCCATTTGGGGTGTCACCCAACATAAAGAGTTGGGATTGCTGACATTGGATACGATATTATTAATAGGGATTACTGCAGGTCAAAGCTATTACAATATCGATATCCCACAAGTGACCTTTACTATCTGCATTGCAGTAGGTGGTGGAGTTTGGGCATTCGACCGTAACTCTGATTTTGCCATTTCTATTCTCCTCATCTCTTCTGTTTTTCTAGTTCGTCTCTTTTATGCATTTATAAGAGGACCAGAACCACCGGGGTAACATGATTTTCAATCTGTTTACCGGGGTAAAAAGAGAGCCGGCAATAGCTGGCTCTCAAAACTTTTCTAAAATTCAATTTATTCCTGCATATCTTCAAATTCTTCCTTTAATTCTTCAACAGATCTTTTTACTTCTGCAACAACTTTTTCTAAATCTTTACCGCCATCTTTCTTTGCTTCATTTAGTCTATCTGCAACCTTATCGATATTCATCAACATAGTTTTATATTCATCAGATTTTTTTCCTTCTTCAACCCATTTTTCAACTTTCTTTTTAAATTCTTCAAATTGTGCAGAAACATCTTCGTAAGCATTTCCTAAAAATTCAGAACTTTTATCTCCAAATTTTTTTGCTTCATCCTTAAATTTCTTTCTTGTATCGTCGTCACTCATAGCTGCAGCCGCAGCTAATGCACCTGCACCAACTAAAGCAGCACCAACCACTACAGCTTTAACAACATTATGATGATTTATTTTTCTTCTAGGCATAGTCTTATGATTAATATTTAATTTATATCTAATTTCATTATTACACAGAAATTTAAATTACGCTAATCAGGATTGAATTTTACAATACAGTTGAGTTATCGGAGAGTCACAATTTCTACAGAATTTATTATTATTTTTATAAAGAGACGCCGAATTCTCGGCGTCTTAACTTTATTATCTAAGTCTTACGCAGCTTTGACTGCTTTAGCAATTGCTAATAAAACACATGCTCCGACAAATCCTACAAGAATTTCACCTAGTAGTGATCCGTTTGCCTGAAGTCCGAGTATTCCAAATAATAAATCTCCAATAAAACCACCGATTATTCCGATTACAATATCTCCTAATAAACCGAATCCTCTTCCGGATATAAACTTGCCAGCTAGAAATCCTGCAATAGCACCAATAATTAAAGAAATTATTAACCCCATATAAAAATGGTAATAAATAAATTATAAACAAAGTTTACACCCTTACGGAAATTATTACCAGTGTTCGATTTCCAGTCGGATCGTCACATATGACTAACAAAATGAACTAAAATGTTCAAAACTTTTTTTAGAAAATTTTGGATACTACTGAGTAACTATAAACTCGCACAGAAATATGAAATTCGTAATGTCAAAGATAATTTGATATTATAGTTGTAATACTTCTTATCTATTTAAAATGGATACTTCAGTGAAAGAAACTACAACAGTAACAAGAGACCCCATGGTAGGTGCAACTACAACACGTACTGTAAGATCGGGAAGTAGCATTTTCCCAGAGGATTTCTTTGTATCTAAAGTTAATCAGGTAATCTTTGGCCTAGTATCAATAGTGAATGTGTTAATTCTTTTTAGATTCATTCTTTTATTGTTAGGTGCTAACCAAACTGGCTTTGTAAGCTTTCTTGTAAACTTTACTAATTTCTTCGTAGCTCCTTTTCAAGGAATATTTCCAGCCACGGTAGTTGAAACTGGATATTTCGAAGTTGCATCAATTCTTGCAATAATTGCTTGGTACATACTCGCACTTATTTTCGCTGTTATATTGGGATTTTTTTCTACAAAAACAGACGAATCGGTAACTGTATAAGTTCGCTAGCACTGAAGATGTGCTTTTAAGAACTGAATATTAATTAAGAACATAATGAATATTTTAATATGCGAAGACGACGCAGATATACTAGACCTGTTAGAAATAATTATTACCAGCATGGGTGGAAATAGTATTCAAAGTTGCGATAAAGAATCTCTATTTAATAAATTAAAGGAAGAAACAGCAGATCTTATAATTTTAGATTACTGGTTAAAGAAAAAAAGAGCCGACAATATACTTGTAAAACTGCATGAAGAGTATAAACAAATACCAATTATATTAATGTCGGCTGTTTCAGATCTTCAAGATATTGCGGAAAAGTTTAAAGTTGAAGACTATATAAAAAAACCTTTTAATATTGAGGATTTAAAAGAAAAAATTACTAAGAATCTAAAAATATGATACCCACATTAGTGATAATCGAAGATAACAAAAGTCTTGTAGACTATATTCAAGATTTTCTAAAAGAGAATGGCGAATACAATGTTGTGGGATTTTCCTCTGGTGTAGAATCTCTAAAATATCTTAAATCAAATAGGCCAAATTTAGTTGTTATAGATTTAGGTCTAGAAGATATTCATGGAGAATCAGTATGCAGAGAAGTAAGAAAATTATATATAGACTTACCAATTATAATTCTCACCGGTGATAAATCTAGAGAAAGTATAATAAGTTGCTTGAATTCTGGTGCAGATGATTATATTACAAAACCTTTCGACTCTCAGGAACTTCTAGCAAGAATTAAAGCAAGATTAAGAAACTCACAAGAGAATTTAAACACAAATGTTTTACATGCCTCAGACCTAACATTGAATACTGACACATTAGAAGTTTTTAGAAATGAAGAGAAGATAGAATTAACTGCAAAAGAGTTTGAGTTATTAAAATATCTAATATCTAATAAATATAGAGTTTCAACAAGAGATAATATTTTATATGCTGTCTGGGGTTTTAGTTCCGAAGTTGAAACTAGAGTTGTTGATGTTCATATTGGAAAATTACGAAAGAAACTTGAGAATGGTGCAGATTCAAGGTATATAGACTCTGCAAGAGGTTATGGTTACAGAATTAAAGAGTAATTATTTTTTAATCTCTGATTCAATCTCTAATATTAAGTTCTTTAAGTCCAGACAAGCCTTAATACTTTTTTGAACCCAAACAACATCTTTTACATCTTTAGATTCACTTCGTTTTGAAATTTCTGTTTCTAATAATTGTAAATAACCATAGATTACAGAAAGGTACGAGTTTGCCGAATGAATTTGTTTACGTAATTTAAGAATTTCCATATGACTATTATACAGAAAGATGGCCCGGGAATCACTTTCGTGATTC
>JBLGEO010000036.1:0-8861 GCA_047445235.1 Candidatus Dojkabacteria bacterium
AAGACGAAATCAAAAAATCATATAGAAAACTTGCAAAGGAATTTCACCCAGATAGAAATAAAGATGCAGCAGCAGAAGGGAAATTCAAAGAAGTTCAAGAAGCCTACGATAACCTCTCAGATGCACAGAAAAGACAGGCTTATGATCAATACGGTTTTGCCGGTTCGCAAGCTTTCGGAGGCGGAAGTCCTTTTGGTGGGTTTCAACAAGGTGGATTTTCTTCTGACTTCGGAGATATTGGAGACCTTCTAGGAAACTTCTTTGGTGGAGGACTAGGGGGGTTCGATTTTGGAGGTGGACAACAGAGTAGAGGCCCAAGAAATAATAGAGGTGGTGATCTAGAAATGACACTTCAAGTCGAATTTCTCGATGCGATTTTTGGAAAAGAAATAGAAATTGAATACAAGAGAAAAGTTAATTGCGACAAATGTGATGGAACAGGATCAAAAGATGGGAAGAGGAAAGTTTGCCATACTTGCGAAGGTAAAGGACAGGTTAGACAAATGCAAAATACTTTTTTTGGGACAATGCAGGTTGTAACTGAATGTCCAACTTGCCATGGAAGCGGCCAAGAGATTTCTGAAAAGTGCAATAAATGTAACGGGTCTGGTGTAAATGCAGAGAAAGATATATTTAAAGTTAAAATCCCAGCAGGAATTCCTGATGGTGTAACTTTAAAGTTTTCTGGAAGAGGGAATTCTGGTGAAAATAGTGGCGCTTCTGGAGATTTATATATAACAATAGAAGTTAAACCTCATTCAGTATTAGAAAGAAGAGGTGACGATGTCTATATGGATAAAGATATTGATGTTGTTACAGCAGTACTAGGGGGAGAGGTAACAGTACCTACTGTTCATGGAGATGTAATAATGAAAATTCCTTCTGGTACACAACCAGAAAAAGTTCTAAGATTAAAAGCAAAGGGAGGACCTAAGTTCAGAGGCGGTGGAGAAGGTGATCAATACGTAAAACTTCTTGTTAAAGTCCCTACAAATATATCTAAAAAAGAAAAGGATCTTTGGACTAAATTAAGAGATGGAGAATAAATATATACCAGGTGTTTGTAACATTGGTAAAAAAGAAATTGAATATAGAAGAAATTTTGGTATTGCTGGAGCAACTTTGGCAGTAGTCACAGCAGTATTCTTATTTCTCTTGGGAGTTCCAAATACTTATAGAATAATTATTTTTCTTCCAGTTGCAGCATCTGCTTTTGGCTTTTTACAAGCTCAACTTCACTTTTGTGCAGAGTTTGCAATGACAGGAGTTTTTAACTTCTCAGATAAATTAAGGCAAACGGAAACAGTTACCCAGGCTGAGTACAGGAAGAAAGATCAGGTAAAAGCATTAAAGATTTTGCTATATTCTTTCACAATAGCTTCAATCGCGACAGTAGTATTTATACTGATATAGTAATACAATATCAGTAAATCCCTCTTCTGTGAACGCTTATCGAACACGCGTTTGACAATGCATACATGTATGTCATAAAATTTTGCTACCTCTGAAAAGGTGTACTTTTCAAATGCCTAATATTTTTTATAGGTTCGCTATTTATGATCGACTTGTCCAGTTTATGTGGCTTCTCACTAAAAATAGATGAGGCAAGAGGAAGAGTAATATTCGGAGATGATGTAAATTGCAAATGTGAACAGTTCGTAAGTTTACAGGAAATAATTCCTGTTCTTCTAAATAAACAATTAAAATACCCAGAGAACGTATATAAAGAACACAAGAGCTTATACGAAAGAGGAGACCAAAAAGGAAATTCTATTTCTTATGATCTTTTATATATACCTTACGGACTTCTAGGAATTGAATTTATAAAAACACACATTTATCAAAGTAAGTTTGTTGAGGCAAAATATCATTGTATGGTTGAGCTTTTATCTGGTGAAATGATGGTAGTTATGCAACGTAATGCTGAAAAGGAAGATGTGTTTCAAATGGAAACTTATGTTGATGATATGGTAATAGTTAAATTAATCCCTGGTGAAAAGGTAGCAATCCCAACTGGATATATGTATACATTTGTAAATGTTGGATTAGCTCCTGTTGTTTTCGCAAAAATATCTACAAGAGATCAGACACCAATGGACTACGCATCTTTAAGAAGAGAAAGAGGTTTGGCTTACTATATAATTTCTAAGAATGCTAAAGTTGAGGCAGTTGCAAATCCTAAATATAAGATTAACTGTAGCTTAAAGAACATGTCCTTAAAGAAACTTCTAAAGGATGAAGATTTAAAACATACATACTCACCTTTCGAAGCAGACACAAACCTATTTAACTACATGAGAAATAACGATAGTATTGAAGAATTAATATTTTTCTAATGGAACTTAAGTTTCGATTTCAGTTAACCTGGCTCAATTTTGTAATTCTTCTAAATTTCATAGTATTTATTCTTGCTGTACTTCTTCAATTTCTTTCCACAGACAATGGTGCTTCTGGTAAAACCTTAACTCAGGTTTTTGTAATTTTAGGAGGGATGTCTTTAAGCTCAGTTCTTAATGGTCAGGTCTGGACAATTATTACAGCAAACTTTCTTCACATTGAGTTCTTTCATTTTGCATTAAACATGCTGGCATTGTTTTCTTTAGGAAATAAGGTGTATGGGATATATGGTGGAAAGAAATTTCTTTCCACATACATTCTTGGTGGTATTGGAGCAATGTTCTTCACGTTATTAGTAAGTATTTTCCTTGGTACAGATATTGCAACCCTTGGAGCAAGTGGGAGTATTTTCGCACTTTGTGGAGTATTAATTTCTGGAAGTTTAAAGAATAGAAGGTATGGTTTAGATTTGCCAATTGGTCTCTCAGATGTTCTGCCAATTGTAATAGTCTCACTAGTTTATGGATTTCTACCAGGAAGTGGAGTTAATAATTGGGCACATATAGGCGGATTAGTAACTGGGCTTATCTTAGGCTTCGTCTTTAAGCACGAAATGGGTGAGCATAAATCTAATCTGGACTTAATAATAGAAAGAGTACTTTACTATTTTTCTACAAGTGTATTTACTTTGTCTTACGTTTTATTGATAATTACATCAATAACATTAATTTTAGGATGATGATTTTATTATTCATTGGACCTTCGGGTTCTGGTAAAGATACACAGGCGGAGAAATTAGTAGAAAAATATAACTTTCACAGAGTTTCAACAGGAGATCTAATGCGAGACATCTCGGAAGGAGATAAAGAAATTCAGAAGCTAATTAGAAAGTCTATGGACGAAGGATTTCTTGCAGATAATTTTGTTTTTGGTCTTCTACAAATCTACCTATACAATACAGAATCGAAAGATTTAGTTTTATCCGGTGCAGTTAGACGAGATACACAAATAGATCTTTTAGATTTTGCTTTAATGAAAGCAAACAAAAAGTTAGATAAAGTAGTTTTCTTTGGACTTTCAGATGAAGATGCAGTAGAAAGAATGTCTAATAGATACGAGTGTCCTGTTTGTAATACAAACTATAACTTGAAGTTTAACCCACCGCAGGTAGAAGGAAAATGTGATAAAGATGGTGCAACACTTGAAAGAAGAGAGGATGATAATCCAGAATCAATAAAGAAAAGATTAGAGGATTTTCATAAGGATAATACTGAAATACTTGAGGAGTACGAAAAAAGAGGCCTACTGGTAAGAGTAGATGCAAGTAAGGGTATCTCAGAAGTTACAACAGAATTATTCATGAAGTTAGGCTTAAATAGTTAATCCCCAATATGTTCAGAAGATTTAAAAGAATTTACAGACAGTATTTATCTTTAGTTGCTGCTAGATATTATGGTTATCCTGCAAATGACCTTAAGCTTATTGGTGTTACTGGGACATCGGGCAAGTCTACTACGACTTCGATGATTTATCATATTCTTAAAACAAGTGGATATAAAGTAGGGATGATTTCAACAGTTGGGGCAGTTGCGGGAGATAAGGAAGTAGATATTGGATTTCATGTTACTACTCCTGACCCAATAGATCTTCAAAAATATTTAAAGTTAATGAAAGATGAAGGAGTTGAATATGTTGTATTAGAAAGTTCTTCGCATGCATTGGATCAGGGAAGACTTGGGTTTTTGAAATTTGACATGGCAGTATTCACGAATATAAAACGAGATCATCTCGATTATCATAAAACTTGGGAAGAATATGCGAGAGCAAAATGTAGACTAATCGATGCATTAAAGATTGGAGGAACAGTAGTTTTTAATTTTGACGACCAAAGAAGTTATAAATTCTTAAAAGAATATATTTACCTAAGAAACAAGCTAAGTAAGCAAGAATTAAAGGAAGTTGAATACTCCGTCTCGCAGCAGTTAACAGAAGCTGAAGAAGGAAAGGGATTTGTATCTTACAATTATAAAAGCTTTAAATTCCACGTTCCTGTTATAGGTACATATAACATTGAAAACTCTTTTGCAGCTGCACTCGCTTCGCATCAAATAGGCGTTACAATGAACAAGGCCGCATCTGCTTTGGAAACTTATAAAGGCGTTGCAGGGAGGATGGAGATTATCCAAACAAATCCATACTTTGTAATTGTAGATTTTGCACATAATGCGGACTCACTAGAAAGATCTTTAGATTCTGCAAAAGATTTGTTGGGGAAGAAAGGAAGATTAATAACTGTATTTGGTTCTGCAGGTTTAAGAGATGTAGAGAAGAGGTCTACAATGGGAGAAGTTGCAGGTAACTTAGCAGATATAATTATCATTACCGCAGAAGATCCAAGAACAGAAATACTTTCTGAAATTAATTCTGAGATAATCAAAGGCGCAGAGAGTACAGGAGCTAAGTTAATCAGAAGGTTTGCAAATACAGAAGAATATAATAATTTTATAGCTTTAGGAAATAAACTTGAGGATCCTGAAATCGCAAAAAAAGCCGGTGTTGAAATGGAAGAAGAAGATGTAACTCCATTTGAAACAGCAATCTACAGCTTTGATGAAAACAATACCAATTCTAGGTTCGATGCAATCCAATTTGCAATTCGAACAGCGAGAGTGGGAGATGTAGTAATTACAGAAGGGAAAGGACACGAAAAAAGCTTGGCATTTGGATTAGTTGAGTTTCAATTCACAGATCAAGAAGCAGTAAAAAGAGCATTGGAAAAAGTAACATAACTATCCTCAGTTCCTCACTTCAGCAATAGGTTTTCTTGTTAAAGAATTTGTTTTAATGTAAACTTTTTTAGGGACTCCCGATTTTATAACTATGGCTAGAAACTTTGTACCAAAATATATTATTCCAACTTACGAGATTTCAAACAGAGATTTTCAAATTGTAGGTGCAAAAGGTGTGGATGAATTTCGTTTATATAAATCTGGTTTGCCAACCTTAGATGGATTTGCAATAACCATAGAAGGTTTTGATGAGTTCGTAGATGATTCTCAGATTTTAAAAATACTTTCTCAGTCGGATGGTACCGATTTAGAAATAATTTCTAAAAGAATTAAAAGAGCAATTGATAGCACGCCATTAAGAGATGTGTTTGTAAAAAGTATTTCCCATGAGTTTAATGTTTTAAACAGGCTTGGAAAGACTCACCTACTAAATGTAATACCTACATTCCATACATCCAATCCATTACTTTTAGATATTGTAAGAGATAGGCAAATTTTAATTTCCGATATAGATGGCTTTATAAAAGAGCTTAAAGATTTGTGGTCAGAGTTATTTTCTAAAGAGCTTCTTAGTACAAGAATTTCTGTAGATAATTTTGATATTACCTCCTTATCGGTTTTGGTTTTAAGAATTCCAGAATTTGAAGTTTCTGGGAAATTAAATATCACTTCTTTCAATAAAGAATTAATTCTCCAAGCCGAATATGGAGATGTCGACAGAGATTTATTCTATGCAGATGAGTACTTAGTAGATTTAAAATCAAACAATATTCTAGAAAAAAGGATTAATCTACAGAATAGAATGCTGGTAAGAAAGAAAGATGAATTAATAACTGTTCCGGTTTCTAAAGCATGGCAGGGAAAACAAAAGATCCAAGATAATAAAATTAAGAGTTTGTCTGTTTACGCTTCTAAGGCTGAAAAGATATTTAGAAAAGATGTATCGATAGACTTCGGAATTCATAGAGGAAAGGCCTTCTTTTTTAATTTGAGATATGTTTCTGTAAGTTTTCTTAAAGAAAAAAGTCATGAGATTTGGAGTGAAGAAGGTGTTATGGGGGCAGAAAAAGATATCGTAGAGGCAACATTTGCCGAGGAACTTGCACAAATTAGTTCGGCAATTCCAGTTTACACAGAGCAAGCATTTGAAAGAAAAGAAGAGCATGGCTTTAGTTTAATAAGAAGATTAAGAGGTTTGGAAAAACATTCTTTTACAGATGAATATTCAAAAGAAATTGATATCCTTGTAGATATTAAAGCAGCGGGCTCTGAAATTTACGGGATCATGAAAAAATATGCTGGTGTTTTTGCAGATATGGGAGACTTTTACGATTCTTCTAAAAAGGCATTCTCTCTAAGTGATTATTACGATCTTTTTAAGCAATATACTACAACATTGTCTGGAATTGCATTTCAAAATAGTGAGAATCCATTTTTATTAAAACTAATTGATTATAGTCCAGAAAAGATGACGCCATTGGACTATACAGAGGTTATAACTACAGAGCTTTTAGTCTTAAAAAAGCTAATGGATGAATATGGACATCAAAATATTGACTTAATACTACCAGCTGTTTCTACTGTTGAAGACTTGGTGTTCTTCTTTAAAATCTTTAATACAGTAGATTTAAACCAGTTAAAGAAGATGAGTAAAGTTTACGTAAGTATTACATCTCCATCGTTTATTTACGAAATAAACAGGTTCGATTTTAGGAGAGAAAATCTACTTGATGGAATTTTCTTGGATTTAAATTTGTTGATGAAAAAGTTTTTTCAGAAAGATAAATTTACACAAAGAGACTATAAGCTAATCTATGAACTACTAGAGAAAGTTATTCATGGTAGAGAAAAGGAACTAGACTTAATAATAAAGGTTAACAAGCAAAACAAAGATCAGATAAAAGAATTATTAGAATATAAGCCTAATGCAGTTGTTTTGGATTTCTTAGACTAATCGAGATTGACATTTCTCCATGTGTACAAATATAATCCAAAGATATGAATATTAAAGAAGAACTTAAAAAATTAGTAGAAAACTCCTTAAAATCACTAGGGTATGAAACTGTTGTTGTGATAGAAACTCCTAAAGACCCAACTCATGGTGATTTCTCAACAAATGCAGCTATGAGATTAGCTGGTCAACTTAAGAAAAGTCCTGAAGATATAGCTGAGGAGATTGTAGAAAAGATGCAAGAGTCAGATTTAGTAGATAGTGTTGAAGTAATGAATCCAGGATTTATTAACTTCACTTTATCACCTGAGATTTATAAGAATATAATTTCACAAATTAGTGAACAAAAAGACAATTTTGGTAAGAGCGACTTTGGAGAAAATAAAGAGGTAATGATTGAGTTTGGCCAACCAAATACCCATAAAGCTTTTCATGTAGGTCATTTAAAAAGTGCAGTATCTGGACTTTCGATGGTTAAATTACACGAAAATCTTGGTTATAAAGTTATTAAAGCAAATTTTTTTGGTGACGTTGGAATGCAGGTCGCTAAGACTACATGGGCATATATGCATGCTGAAGTACCAACTGACTTTGAATCTTGGGACCATAATGCAAAAATGAAGTTTATAGACGATTGCTATGTCAAAGGAGCTACTTCTTTTAAAGAAGATCCTTCAGCAGAAAAAGAAATTAGGCAGATTAATAAGGATATATATGCAGGGACAGATAATGAAAGTGTAAAGACATACAAATATTTAAGAGAAAAGAGTTTAGAACATCAATCAGAAATCTGGAAAAGTTTGGGAATTAAATTTGATAGAGAATATCCAGAAAGTGAAATACAGGCAGAAGCTATAGAAATTGTAAAAAAACATATTGGTGATATTTTTGAAGAGAGTGAAGGAGCTATTATTTTTAAAGGTGAAAAAATTGGCTTAAATAACTGGGTTTTTTTAACAAGCGAAGGTAATCCAACATATTCTGCAAAAGATTTGGGACTTGCACATAAGAAGTTTGAAGAATATCCAAATATGGAGAAAGGAATTGTTACTACGTCAGTAGAACAAAAAGATTACTTTCGAGCTGTAATTCATATTCTTAATATAATTCAACCAGAAACAAAAGGAAGGTATTTCCATATTCCATTTGGTTGGATGTTAAGAGGAAATAAGAAATTCAGTTCTCGAATGGGTGGAAGTATTAAAGGAATGGATGTTTTAAACGAGATTGAAGAAGTAGCTTACAAAAAGATTTCTGAACTTAGAGATTATACCGAGGAAGAGAAGAAAGATATTGTCCATAAAGTTTCTATTGCCGGACTAAAATTTCTGATCTTGTCACATGAATTTCATAAGGATTTTAATTATGACCCAGAGCAGTTCCTAAGTTTTGAAGGTTACTCTGGTCCTTATCTTCTTTACACATATGCTCGTGCAAATTCTATTCTTACAAAGTCTGAAGAGTTAAAAAGCTATGATCTTAAAAACGCGCTAAAGTCTGAGTCTGAACTTAATTTGCTAAAGCTACTAAATGCTTATCCAGATACTGCAAAAGATTCTGGAATAAACATTGCACCACATACAATCTGTAATTACCTTTACGATCTTTCACAAGCTTATAACTCATTCTATGCAAATTGCAGGGTGTTAAACGCAGAAACAGAAGATGATAAGAACGCTCGAATTGCACTAACTCAAGCTACTGCCCAAGTCTTAAAAAATGGACTTAACCTTCTTGGGATTGATGTTGTAGAGAAGATGTAGTTTACATTCATGTCATTACTG
>JBLGEO010000037.1:0-19475 GCA_047445235.1 Candidatus Dojkabacteria bacterium
AAAACTTTTCTGTAATAAGTGTTATCTAATGTTTCTTTAAAAATATTTATTCCAAAAGGCATTTTTTTCTCTTCCATGGGATTATTAAAATTAATATAAAAAAATATTGCACCTAAAGAAACTAGGACTGCACAGCCAATAATTATGTACTTTTTGAAAGATGTTGTGTTCTTACTACGTTTCATATTAGTAACATAGTATCACTTTCAAAAAAGTTTTGTGGTCTGGAAGTATCATTAATAAAATTTCTACACGCTTCAGTTCTTCTTCGTAACTTTAAACATAATGCTGGTCCTCATAGTTGTAACTGCATCTACACTAATTCTTTCTAGTTGGATCTTATCTGTATCAATATTTTCAAATAACTTTAGTCCTTTACCTAGTAGAATAGGCATAATATCTATTTGTAGCTCATCACATAGTCCAGAATTAAGAGCTTGCTGTATAGTATTTGCACCTCCTATGATCTGCACCATCTTATCTCCTGCTGCTTTCTTTGCCTGAGTAATTGCACTTTCAATACCATCAGTTACAAATGTAACACTAAGTTTATCGTTTCCTTGTGGTTTCTTTTCTGGAATATTATGAGTCAGAATAAATAATGGAACTTGGAATTCATAGTCGTCATTAACCCATTGAAGGGGATCTGCCATATTATATGTGTTATTTCCCATAATAACTGCACCAGTTTCGTCAATCATTTTTTTAAATGTTTGTGTGTTTAAGAGTTCGTCAAAATCTGGATTAACTTTATCCGCGTCCATAAATCCATCTAAAGATATTGTCATTCCTGCCATTACTTTTTCCATAGAAAACTATTTTAATATGTATATATAAATAATAGCAAAAGGATGAAAAATGAGAAAGAATGTAGAAGTTTATTGTTCATGTGTTTCAATCCACTTTCTTCTTGCTTCTGTAATTCTTAAAATTCTAGCAAAGCTTGTTTCCCCGAGAATATTTGCTTGTATTCCCATATCTTTATCTGTTGGTATATATATTGGTGTTCTAATAATTGGTTGGATTTTATCTGTATAACCCCCTGTTGTAGGAGCTATAGCTATTACTCTTTTTTTTCGTTCACGTTTAACTTTCTTTCTATCTTTTTTTATTAATTCAAGAGGTAATTCTGTTACAGTTTCGAGGACTACTTCGCTTGGTAAATTCTTTGTTATTTCTATTTTTATAAGTTCTAGTAACTGCATCACTAGCTCCGGTGTAACTTGAAGTCGAGAATCTGGATTAATAACTTGTGTTAGATCATTTACTTCTGAAGTTGGTCCATATTCATCAAATGGAAGATATTCTACTCCAAAAAAGGCTTGTGTTCTTTTGCTCTCATTAGAATCACGCATTCTTACAACAAGCCTACATGATTCTGGTTCTGGTTCTGGTTCTATTTCTATTAAATATACATCTCCAAAAAGCTCTATGGATGTTTCGAAGACTATTAATTTAGTTCGAAAAAGAATGTATCCTATCTCAGATACTAATTCACATATTCTATTATTCGTTTCAAAATCAATTAGTGAAATGACATCTTTTTCTGTTGTGACTTCTGTTTTTAACCTTAAAGTTTCTAAACCACTAAAATCACCATTCCCTTGTTTGAAGCTTCTGAATAAATTCATAAAAATAACACTGTAAATTATACAGATTATAATAAAAATTGAATAAGTTTGGGAAAATTACAAAGATGATATGGGGTGGAAGATGGGATTCGAACCCACGACACCTCGCTCCACAGGCAAGTGCTCTACCGCTGAGCTACTCCCACCACCAATTTGAACGAGAATAGTACTGGGAAACATTATACCATTTGGTTTAGATGCAACACAATCTAAAACTAATTTCCAACATATTAACCTCCGCCAGAGAATCCTTCTTATATAGAAATTAAAAAATTTACTAGTCTGTTTTTTTACCTTATAATCTAATATTAATTTAGAAGAAATGAACTTACATTCCTTTAGTGATCAAATGATATATGAAAAAAAAGTTCACTCAATTCGTATCCAAGCTCAATAATCCCAATACTTTATTTGTTATAGGTTTAGTCATACTCACTGTAATGACTGGCTATACTTACGGCAAACACGACCAAGCACTTTATATTCCTTTAGTTAACAAGATATTAAACCCTGATTTATATACTAGGGATATATTTGCGCATTTAATTAATAACGAAGCAGCGAGTTTTCTTAAATTATTGGCACCTTTTTTTAGAATATTCGGAATACAAACAGCATTTTTTATACTCTATTATATTGGGTTTGCTGTATTAGTTTTTTCATCGTTTCTAATAGGAAGATATTTATTCAATAGCAAAAATGCCGGATACGTTTTTGGATTAGTCGTCCTAGCTTCAAGAATGCCTCTGCTTACACCCGAAACTTTCTTTGCAACAAGAGAATTGATATTGCCACTACTAATGATTTCTGTCTATTTCTTTATTAAGAGTAAGTATAAATTAAGTTATTTCTTAATAGGTATTCTCGCCAACTTTCATCAGATCTCAGCGATCTCATTATTATTAATACTGGGTTTTGTTCATTTAGTTTTTATTAAAAGTATTGGCATTAAGAAGACAATAATATCGGCACTATTATTTCTTATAGGTTTTGCACCAACTATATTTCAAATTTTAATGGGGAACGGTACGAAAATAATTCTTACAGTAGACGAAGAATGGTACAAGTTTCAAAGACTCCTTACAACAAGCAACTACGGCATGTTCTACCCAGAAGGATTGCAGTCTACACTAACTTTCTTGTCTATATTATTTGGCTCTTTCACAATTTTTCTAATGCTTAGAAAGTATAGAAATTTAGTAGAAGAGAAGCATAAACAGGGTTACGATAAATTAAGTCTAATGATTTTATTTACAATATTATTTCAATTAGTAGTAGCAATAGTCTATAGAGTTTACCCAGCTGTGATTCTAGTACAATTACAGTTAATTCGAGCTTCATCATTTTTGACAATAATTTCTGCACTTGGGCTTGGAACACTTATATGCTTACTGTATATAAATAAAAGGATCAATAAAAGTCACAGTATTATCTCATTTATGTTTTTCTATTTTGGCTATCCGTTATATAGCTCCGTCATCTTATTTCTAGCAGATAAAAAACTAATTCCTAAATTTGTTGCAATTATATTAATTATTTTAGGCGTTTTAAATTTTGGACAAATATTTTCATTTTCAAGAGGTTATAGTGCTAAAGGTTCTTTATACTATGTAGACCAAGATTTTATTAACTTACAGGAATGGATGCGTGATAATACTCCTGTTACCTCACTCTTTTTAAGTCCTCTAAATATTGATGATGTTATGTCTGGAAATATCCGTGTAATCTCCGAGAGGAATATATTGTTCGGCAAGTCTGAGATGTGGATGGATATTATAGATTATCAAGGTTATAAGCCATTAATTGGGATATTAGACGATATTTCTCATGGTAAGGCAACCGAGGCAATACAAGAAATTGATGGTGGAAAATTCTTTTATGATGTTCTTACAGAGAGTTATATTAAACTAACAGCTGACGATGTTTTGAGGCTTAAAGAAAAATATGGATTAGATTACTTTATTGTCGAGGCTAAATACAAATACGAAGAGTTCCAAGAAGTATATGCAAATGATGAATATAGGGTATATAAGCTGCCTAATTGATTCAATTTTTTAATTAAATATTAACAAAAGACTATGGATTCGGAACCCAAATTGAAAGTATATTCGGAGTTATCAGAACCAGAACAACTCTTAGCGATAATAACAGCAAGTACTGGACCAATTCCGCTAGGATCATTAAGTGGTTTTCTAAAAAGAGAAATCACTGAAGCGAATATCCAGTCGTTGATTGATGAAGGTATAGTAACGTCATTTATTGTTAATGGTCAAAAATCTTATTGGACTGCTGTAGTTCCCCGAACATTATGGGAACCGGAACTCGAAGATTCGCAAGGGAATAGATCCACATGGGAACATAGGTTTGAATCTTCAATGGCAAATGGAGATAAAGAGTTAAAGCGCAAACAAGATGTACAAGAACTTGTAAACAAAAATTTATCCGAAATGGGAATTGACTATACGTCAGTATTTGATTTTATGTCTAATGATATGATAGATTCAATGGGTGAAGGTTTCTGGGGTGACACATAATTAGTTGAGCTATTCCGCCTTAAGGGACTATCGAAATTTATTTACTCGCTTTGCTCGTTAAAAAATTTTCAGTGTCCACCAACTTTGTAATATCACTGGGAAACACTATACAATTTGGCTTAGTTATAACACAATCTAAATTAGCATATGAATTATCCTATATCAATATCTATAACTATAGGCTATAATGATTACACTAATTACTTTTAACGATTTGCACATGAGAGACGACAGAAACAATAGATATTCAGATAACAATAGAGGCGGTGGATTTGGAAGAAGAGATGAAAGATCTAGCTTCAATAATAATAGAGGCGGTTCAGATGACAGACAAATGTTCCCTGCTGTTTGCGATAACTGTGGAAAAGATTGCGAAGTTCCTTTCAGACCAAATGGAAGCAAACCAGTTTTCTGTAACGATTGTTTTAGAAAGATGGGTGGAAACGACAGAGATGAAAATTCTGATAGATTTGACTTTAAAACAACAAGCTATGAAAGACCTAGCTTTGAGAAGCCATCTTTTGAAAAAAGAGATCACGCAAGAGTTGAGAGCAAACCTACAAATAGTATTAACGATGTATATGTAAAACAGCAATTTGATGTTTTAAATACAAAGTTGAATAAGATTTTAGCAGCACTAGAAACTCAACCTGAGAAAAAAGCAAAAGTTGTTGAAGCACTAAAAGAGGTAAAACTTGAAATGACACCTGCTGCAGAAGTAGCTGAGGTTAAAGAAAAGAAACCAAAGAAAGCTGCTGTAAAAAAAACAAAGAAAGCTGAATAATTGTAAAAAATAAAATTTAGTAAGATAATAGGACTATATTTGTTAAAAATATAGTCCTATGTCAGTTAAAGGAACGAAAGACTCACCTTGGGAGTTAAAAACACCACCAGGAACATCTGAATACTCTATGTATAAGGAAGAAGATGGAACAATAATATGCACGGTCGGTAAAACTGTATTAAAATATGATGCTAGAGCGGTTGATGATTTACATTCAATGCTAAAAAAACACGGCGATTGGATGGAATTAGGAAGTGCAGATGAGCAGAAGCCAGCAAAAGAAGGTACTGTTGAAGCATGGGCTAGAGATCCTAAAAACCCTGTCGGTGGATGGTATGGATTAAAGAAAGGATTAAGAGGAAGATTTGGAATGTATATGCCTCCTTTAATGGAAGCTTTGGGCTTAGCAGAAGTTGAGCATAATCCAAAAGGAAATAGAATGAGAGGTAAATAGATTTTAGTGATTTATTGATGCGATGTTGCTACTAATTAGTTGCAACATCGCATTTTTTATTTATATTTTTTAATATAAAAGGTACATTAATTGACTTCTTTTATAACTTTATCTAAAATAAAGTTGTTACAACTTAGTCACAAAAGACTTAAATGAAAAAAATAAAGATTGAGTACCTGTATATTGTCTTTCTAACTGTTTTCTTACAGGTACTTGCTTTTGGATTTCTTTATTCCATAAACAATAAAGTAAAAGCTTTGGGTACTACGTATACAGTCTGCGATTTAGGTTGCGACTATACTACGTTAACAGATGCACTCAATTTCCCCGGAACAAGTTACGATACTATACAGCTTACATCTGGATATGTTTTTAATACTTTAAATGAATCCACACCACTAAATTTTCCAGATGGAATTACACTTGAATGTCAAGCAGGTGCGACTCCTTTTGGAAGTGCAGCAGATCCAGTAATAGATATAAACCCTTCAACAGATTCAACAATACAAAACTGTACTTTTGAGAACGTCAACTTTGATGCTACAAATAGAACAAATGTTAAGTTTCTAGATAATACTTTTTCTAATGCTGCAGCTTCACAACTAGTGTTCACAGCAACTGATGGGTTTACAATTACTGGCAATAAAGGTCTTCAACATATACAAATCCAGAATGCAGACAATGCAGTAATAGAAAATAATTCAATGGAGTGCAGGTTTAATAATAATTGCATAACCTTATCAACTGCAGGTGGCGGACCTTTTGATTACCTAAATCCAGCAGATGTTCCAAACAATATATTGATAAACAACAATATTATCTCAAATTTCAATGTTAACACTGGAGGAGACTATGTATACTTCGGTGCAGGAATCAATGTAGATTTTACAGCGAATATTGTAAATTCAGGAGTGGTTGTGGATGATACTTATATAACAATGGTTACAGATGCTATTGCAGAAGTTTACGCAGCAAATAACTACATTATTTTCCCTACAAAAGTTCCTGGTTCTAACGGTGGTACATGGGGATTCAATGTTAGAGTAGGAGATGGTGATGTTACTTTATTAGCAGAACATAATACAATTATTATGGATGGTAATACCTCAAATGGTTTAGGTGGAAGTGCTTGTATCGGTATTTATGATAGCGGCACAAATCCAATACCAAATGTAAACCTTAGCATTAACCATAATTTATGTGACAATATTTCAAACTTCAAGCCAGGTGGAACTGGTGTGACCCTTAGCTATTTTCCTGCTGCGATAAACTTAACGTTCACAGACTCATACAATGGTTTCGGTAATATTCAAACATTAGTTGGAGATAGTAATGGTCTTATAACATCTTTAAGCTCAACAACTGTAACTCTAGACCCAGTTTTAAGAACTGAGAATGCAAGCACTCTTGATGATTATTATCCAGTGCCGATGAGCAGATATTTAGATGTTAATGGAAGTGAAGATATAGGTGCTTTTAGTGATGCAAGGGTTTCAAACTATACAATTGATGATACATGTATTGTGGATTATTCTACTTGTTTTTCTCATACAACTTCTATACTTAATGATGTTCTTAAAGATGGAGATGTTGTAAATGTTAAGAATGGCACATATCCTGCTTTAAATTTAAATCACTTATACAGCAATATTACTTTACATGGAGAAGGTGGTAACACAATCTTTGATGCAGGCGGAACTGGCAGTGCAGTATCATTAGACAGCTTTAACAACTCAACAATTACAGGTATTCAAGCTACAAATTCTTTTTCTGCAATTAGTTCCACTTATACAATTACACATTCGCTTTTTACATTTAACTCCAATACCTACGATCAATCTGCAGGTGTAGGATTGCCATCTAATTCTATGCTTTTAGCACAAGGTGGAGCTTGCAATATTGCTCCAATTAATACAGATGGATACGACTTGACTAGTACAGTTGGGGCGGGGGTAAATAACTTTAACTTAATTCTAATTGATGTATTTGGATTCAAAATAACATTAATTGCACCTAACGATGTGATTTCTTCCGCAGCAGATACAGTAACATACTTAGCTAGTTGTGGTGCCCCTGTAACAGTAGATCTTTTTTTACCTAATTTATATACTGTAAGTGGTCAAGTCTTTACTTATAATGCAACCGCAGTATCAAATGCTGGAGTAACTCTAGCACCTGGACTAACAGATCCTCCAAGATTGGATAGGGCAGTTATAATAACTCAAGATAGTGGTATTAAGCTTGTAAACTCAAGTAATAATGTTTTAGATAATATTCTTCTTAATAACAATACTGTCGGAGTTATTTTTGATATAGATTCAACCAACAATAGTTTTACTAATTCGAATCTAAATTCAGTTTCAAATGACGTTGTTACTTTTTCAGCTGATACAAATAATTTAACTAATAGTAGCTTTGATATTTCGAGAATTCTTGTGAATGGTACTGGTAATATACATATTCTTTACTCTATAAGAGCTGCAGTCTTTGAGTTGGGTAATGGTTCTCCAATCCAAGGAGCTGTAGTTAAAGTTATAGACGTATTTGGTAATCTCTTGGATACTTTAGTTACAGGTGCAAATGGACTATCACCATATAGTGGACCAATATTAACAACAATACTTACTAACGGTGGTACTTTAAATCCTCAAAGTGGAGGTATAAACCCTATTACTTTTAATGCAAGTGCAGCAGGATATAATAGCAATTCAGTTACAGACTCTGTTAGGAACCCGTTTACAAATATAAATATTCTTCTTGGTGCTATTTTAGTTGTACCAGCTAATAACCTTGAAACAGCAATTGTATCGGCACCAGTTAGCTTTACAGCAATAGATGCTAGTGGAAGTGTAAATAATAATCCACCTCTCTTTGATGTTTCAGCTAGTCCATTCGCTTCTGGCAGTAATTTTATAAACTTCTTACTATTCCTGGGTATTTGCTTATTAACTATATTTGTTCTATTGTTTATTGTTGCCAAAAAAAGAAAAGCTACTCAAAAACGAATGATAGATTTTAAGAGGCTTTTGAAAAAAAGATTAGAAAAACCATTATAGGAATAGGATAGTATGTATAGATATAAGAATAACTTCTCACGGATGTTTAATACAAAACTTTTGTTTCTTATTTTTATTTTTGGAGTTTTATGTTTGATAGCTAGCACTGTGAAGATAAATGCTGCTACTAGTGATTCTGAAGTATCCACAACTACATCAGGCTTATCTGTGAAAGTAGGCCCTGGCGATCCACTTCCGGTTTCAGTTAAATTATCAAACTTTGGTTCAGGTAAAAGAGTAGATGTTCTTTTAGAATATGAAGTATTTAATTCTAATGGTGAGAGAATTTACTTAGGTAATGAAACAGTTGCCGTAGAAACAACAAATAGTTTTGTAAAAACTATCCAAATACCTGTAAATACGGCTGAAGGTATTTATACCGTCAGAACAAATATTACTTATACCGGTCAAGTAGTGCCTGCAAAGTCAGAATTTACTTTCCAGGTAGAAAATAAAATCTTTGGACTATTTAAAAGTGATTTAATCATCTATGCAGTAATTACAACTATTATTGGAATAGTCATGGGTATTATTGGATATTTCTTGGTAAACAAAAATAAATCTGCAAGGATCTCACCAATAAACTACCATGAAATACCATACGAACAAAGAGTCTTTTACGAGTTAACTAGTGACACAGTTATGGCAATGCGACAAAAGATTGGAGATAGTGCAATAGAGATTGCAAGTGGAATTAGTGGACTTGAGATAGAACAAGAAACGGGTAAGGTTCTCGCACTAAATGAGAAACCATCTAAAATTATTGCAGAACTAGTAGCTGAGTACGAAGTTTTGGGTAAAAATGTTAGTTTCTCTTTTAGAAAAAAATAATATTTAACTTTAATATTAAAAATATGGCTAAGAAAGTTTTAGTGGTTGAAGATGATTCGGCAATCTCAACCATATTACATGATAATCTAATTAAAGCAGGGTATGTCGCACAAGTCGCAAAAAATGGGAAGGAAGGTGTAGAACAGGCATTAAAAACACATCCAGATATAATTCTTTTAGACCTTAAAATGCCAGTAATGGATGGAATGACTGCATTGGGTCTAATTAGGAAAGACGAATGGGGAAAGTATGTTCCAGTTATAGTGCTTACAAATATAAGTGCAGATACTGAGGAGATGGTGGAGTCAATGGTAACTTATAAACCTCAGTACTACCTAATAAAATCAGATTGGGATATTAAGGATATCATTACTAAAGTAGGTGAAGAAATAAAATTTGCAGAAGAAAGATTAGCTGCTAGAGAGAAATCAAAAGGTAAGATAATGAAGGATTCAAATACTGATAAAGAAGAGGAAAATGTTGCTTAGGAATGAGACTAATGTAAATTTCAGTTAACATCAATCCAGAAAACTAAATATCACTGCGGAAGTAGTGATATTTTTATTTAGAAGCTAATGCAATCCAAGAGAAGTTAAGGTCTTTTAGCGCCTCGGAATTTAATTTAATTTTAAAGCCTTTTGTTGACACATCAAATACTGCAAAGCTAGGTACATCTGCTGGCGTTGCATCTCCAGATAAGCTTGGTGAAGCAGTAACATTTGGAACAGTATCGTATTCTTTCTCAAATAATACTTCAACTTCCTTCTCGCTAGTTTTTACAGTTGCAATTCCAGAAGTATCTTTACTAAATGTTGTATGGCCCATAAATGTAACATCACCATGGAATATTGCATTTCCGAAGAACTCAACTGTTGTTTTTAATAGACTTGAAATTGCATCTCCTACAGCTTTTGTAATTTGAACAGTGTTATCAACAGAACTAGCAGAAGGTGCTAAGTTCTTAATAAATACTGTTATAGAGCCTTCTCCTTCACCAGAATATGCTTCCATGGCAGTTCCAACTACTGCACCGGAACCATTTGACTTCATTGCTACTCCAGGAGTAGAGGAACTGGTTAAGGAATCACCGACTACGATTGGCCCATTTTCTGTTGATACTCTAACTGGAATTCTACCCGTTAACGCTACAAGAACTGGTACTCCTTTATCTGTACTTGTAACTTCTCCAATAACTAAACCAGGTTTTGTTGAAACAACTCCAATCAGATTATTATCACTTGCAGTTGAGCTTTCAATAATTCCAGCAACAATATTAGGATTAATTGAAAGTACAGTTCCAGGAACATAAGATTGTGGGCCGTAGTAAACCTCAGCTAAGTCAGCTCCTCCAACCTTATAAGCATTTACCAAACTTCCACCTTTAACAGTTATGGTTGTTGCTGCTGCTGCTGTATTTTCTGCAAACTGTAATTTAACAGATCCTGTTGCTCCTGCTGTAACAGTTCCCTGAATCTCAACATTGAATGGAACATTCGCATCTGCAACTATATTGTTATCAACAAGAGTTGCTGGTGTTGTACAGTCTGTCGTAGTTGCTTGTGGGAATGCTGCTGCTGCTGGCTCAATACCAGAGAGAACAACACTACAAGTTGATGCAGCCGGTGCGGAAATAGCTGACTTCCAGTCAGGTCCAGCATTGTTAACATTTGTTACAAGTAATTTAAAATCAAATACCCAAGTTTCTCCAGCTACAACAGGAAATTGTAAGACAGTATCGTCTGTAAGAGTAGCACTATTGGTTACCGATTGATCTGCACTCTTAGGGATAAAGACTTTATCACCCCCAATACAGTTTGCCCAAGCAGCATTTTGGAAACATCTAAATTTGTTTGTATTTGCATTGTAGTACATTGCACCATTAGCACCAGTTGGGTCTCCTGCAGTATTTTTAACGTCAAGTTTTAACAAGTCAGGGGTTCCAGATCCTGCTCCTCCAGCACCAATTTGAATTGAACCAGTTGTTCCAGCACCAGAAGCTTGAAAGTTAATATTTCCAGAACCAGACTGGATTGTTGTTAATGATGTTGTGTTGGATGAGCCAATTGTTACATTTTTAACTGCTGCTCCATTACCAACATCAATAGATTCAGCACTGGCATCGTTTCCAATTGTTATATTTCCAGTTGTTCCTGAGTCTATAACTAGATTTCTACCGGATGCCGTTGTTATATCAGTTCCAATTGTTCCATTAAAACTAATTCCGTTCGTAACAGTTCCTGCGGTTCTGGTAATATTCAATGCATTTGTTAATGTTCCCCCAGTTGTTTGGTTTATTTGAAACGCATTAGTTGCTGTAGTTGTATTAGTTAATGTAAATGCATCTGCAGTTCCATTATTTGTTAATGTTAGAGATGTTGGTGTTCCTAATCCACTAGAAAGAGTAAATGCAATATTACTTGCTGTAGCTGTAGCAATAGTATTTCCTCCATTATACGCAGTTTGAAGTGTTGTAGATGTTAAACAAGTTGCGCAAGAGAGACTTAGAGTTCCACCTAATGAAAGAGCACCACCACCAGCTAAAGGACCAGATGTATTTATTGTCACTGCAGAATTTGCAAGTTGTGAATTTAAAATTCCTGCACTTGCAGATAAATTACTAGTAGTTAGACCAGAAATTGTAGTATTACTTGCTGCTGTTAATCTTCCCTGAGCATCTACTGTAAAGGTTGGAATTGTTGTTGCATTTCCATAACTGGCAGCTGTAACTGCGGTATCTGCTAAAGTTAAAGTGACTGTCCCAGTTCCATTATTTACAGTAGTTAATCCAGTTCCCTGGACAAGTGTTAGTGTTCCACCTTGAGCAATGGCTGAGTTGGACCCTGATGATGCAGCTACTGTAAACAAACTTCCGCCACTTGTTAAACAAGTAGTGCAAGTCAAACTTAAAGTACCTCCTAGAGAAACAGCTCCTCCACCACCCAATGGTCCTGATGTATTAATAGTTACAGATGAATTAGCAAGATTTGCATTCGTAATACCAGCTGTACCGGATAGGTTTGCATTCGTTAACCCAGTAATAGTATTAGATGCCGCTGATATTGTTTTATTTGTTAAGGTTTGTGCCACTGTTCTTCCAACTAAATCATCGGACGTACCTGGTAGAGCAAAACTAGTTCCGTCCGTACCAGTAAATGTTATTGAGTTATTTATGGCAAGCGTTTTTCCTGCAGCAATATTTAAAGTATTTGTTCCATTATTAGTAATTGTTAAACCATTTACAGTTGTAAACGATGGTGTTGCAGAAGTCGCAATTGTTATTGTACCAGTTGCGTTATTTGTTGTAGTAATATTAGTTCCAGCTGCCAAAGTTAGTGTACCACCTTGTACAATTGATGAATTAGAACCTGTTGTTGATGCTGCAGTAAATAAAGTACCACCACTCGAAAGACATGTTGTACAAGTTAAGTTCAATGTTCCACCTAACGATACACTTCCTCCTCCTCCTAAAGGCCCTGCAGTGTTAATTGTCACAGCAGAATTTGCTAATTGCGTATTTAATATTCCTGCAGAGGCTGAAAGATTTGATGTTGTAAGGCCTGCTATTGCAGTATTTGAGGCTGCCGTTAATCTTCCTTGAGCATCTACGGTATATGTTGGTATTGATGTAGCACTTCCATAACTTCCTGGTGTAACTGCTGTATTCGCCAAGTTAAGTGTAGTTGTACCTCCTAGTGATACTGCGCCTCCTCCCGAAAGTCCTGTTCCAGCTGTAACAGTTAGCGATGAATTTGCTAATTGTCCATTAGTTATACCTGCTGTTCCAGAAAGGTTTGTTGTTGTTAATCCAGAAATAGCAGTATTTGTTACTGCAGTTAATCTTCCTTGTGCATCAACTGTAAATGCTGGAATAGTTGTAGCATTCCCATAGCTTCCTGCTGTTACTGCAGTGTTTCCCAAACCAATAGTAATACTTCCAGCTCCATCATTAACCGTAGTAATGCCTGTTCCTTGTGTGAAAGTTATTGTACCACCATGTGTAATTACAGAATCAGTTCCACTTGATGCTATTGCAGTAAATAAATTTCCTCCCGATGAAAGACATGTCGTGCAAGTTAAGTTTAAGGTTCCTCCTAAAGCTACACTTCCGCCGCCGCCTAATGGACCAGCTGTATTAATAGTAATTGACGAGTTCGCTAATTGAGCATTTGTTATACCAGCTGTAGCAGATAGATTTGATGTAGTTAAGCCTGCAATCGTTGTATTTGCAGTAGAAGTTAATCTACCTTGCGCATCTACTGTAAATGTTGGTACACTTGTTGCTGTTCCATATGTTCCAGGGGTTACAGCAGTATTTGCAAGATTAATAGTTGTTGTCCCACCTAGCGAAACAGCTCCACCTCCCGACAAACCTGTTCCAGGACTAACTGTTACTGTAGAGTTTGCAAGTTGTGAATTTAGTATTCCTGCAGTTGCTGATAAATTTGTAGTTGTTAATCCAGATATAGGTGTATTCGATGCTGCAGTTATATTTCCATAAGTATCGACGGTAAAAGTAGATACATTAGTTGCGTCACCATATGTACCTGGCGTTACGCCAGAAGGAGTGAGCGATACACAGGATGGACAATCTAATGTTAAAGCTCCGCCTAACGAAACTGTTCCACCACCGGTTAGTGGTCCAGCTGTATTAATATCTACAGAGGAGTTTGCCAATTGTGAATTTAATATTCCTGCTGTTGCAGAAAGATTAGTCGTTGTTAATCCAGCTACAGCAGTGCTACTTGCTGTTGTAAGTCTACCTTGAGCGTCAACAGTGAATGTTGGAATTGTTGCTGAACCTCCATAACTTCCAGGAGTAACCGCAGTATTTGCAAGATTAATAGTTGTTGTCCCACCTAGTGAGACAGCTCCACCTCCGGATAAACCTGTTCCAGGACTTACTGTTAGTGAAGAGTTTGCAAGTTGAGCATTTGTAACTCCCGCAGTGCCAGATAGGTTTGTTGTTGTAAGGCCGGCAATTGTTGTATTAGAAGCTGCTGTTAATCTGCCTTGAGCATCGACAGTATATGTTGGAATGCTTGTTGCACTTCCATAAGATCCAGGTGTAACTGCAGTATTTGCTAGTCCGAATGTTATTGTTCCGGAACCATCGTTAAGTGTTGTAACACCTACGCCTTGTGCAAAAGTAATCGAACCTCCATGAGTAATAACAGAATTAGTACCGGCGGATGCAATTGCTGTAAATAAATTCCCACCAGAAGAGAGGCATGTCGTACAAGTTAGATTAAGGGTTCCACCCAAAGCTACACTACCACCACCTCCAAGAGGTCCAGCAGTATTAATTGTGACTGAAGAATTTGCCAATTGTGCATTTGTAATTCCTGCTGCTGCAGATAAGTTTGTAGTAGTAAGTCCAGATATTGTGGTATTACTTGCAGCAGTAAGTCTTCCTTGAGCATCAACAGTATAGGTTGGAATTGTTGTACCACTTCCATAACTTCCTGCTGTAACTCCAGTATTTGCAAGATTCAATGTTACTGTTCCACCTAATGCTACAGTTCCACCTGTTGTTAAACCCGTGCCTGGATTAACTGTAATAGATGAGTTTGCTAATTGTGTATTTAATATTCCAGCTGTAGCAGAAAGATTAGATGTTGTTAATCCCGCTATTGGTGTATTTGATGCTGAAGTTATATTTCCATAAGTATCTACTGTTATTGTTGAAACATTTAAACCATTTCCATAAGTTCCTGGTGTTACACCCGATGGTGTTAGAGAGACACAAGATGGACAATCAAATGTTAATGATCCTCCTAAAGCTACAGTACCACCTCCAGTTATAGGTCCTGAGGTGTTAAGAGTAACCGAAGAGTTTGCTAGTTGCGTATTTAATATTCCAGCTGTAGCAGAAAGATTTGTTGTTGTTAGACCTGCCACTGCTGTATTTGCAGAAGCAGTCAATCTTCCCTGCGCATCTACCGTATAAGTCGGTATTGTTGCGCCTCCTCCATAACTTCCAGGAGTTACTGCTGTGTTAGCAAGGTTCAAAGTAGTTGTACCTCCAAGAGCAATTGCACCTCCTCCTGTAAGTCCTGTTCCAGAGTTTACAGTAACTGTAGAATTAGCGAGCTGAGTATTCAAGATACCTGCAGTTGCAGACAAGTTAGTTGTTGTAAGTCCAGCAATTGGAGTATTAGTTGCAGATGTTATTTTTCCAAACGTATCAACTGTGAATACTGCAACATTTAAGGCACTTCCATAAGTTCCTGGAACTACACCAGAAGGAGACAAGGCAGAACATGAAGGACAATCTATAGTTAAGCTTCCTCCTAATGCTAAAGATCCGCCACCAGTAATTGGTCCAGCTGTATTAATGGTTACAGAAGAATTTGCCAGTTGTCCATTTGTAATTCCAGCTGTTCCGGTTAGGTTTGCTGTAGTCAGACCAGAAATTACAGTATTACTAGCAGAGGTTAGTCTTCCCTGTGCATCTACTGTATAGGTTGGAATTGTTGTTGAGTTTCCGTAACTTCCAGGTGCAACTGCAGTATTAGCAAGGTTAAAAGTTGTTGTACCTCCTAATCCGATTACACCTCCACCTGTTATTCCAACACCTGAATTTAATGTCACACTCGAATTAGCAAGCTGAGCATTTGTTATACCAGCAGCAGGTGATAAGTTTAGATTAGTAAGATTAGAAATTGCAGTATCCGTCGAAGAAGTGATTCTTCCAAAAGAATCTACAACATATGTTGGTATCGTGTTTGCAGATCCGTAATTACCCGCTGTAACTCCTGTTGGAAATAGAGCAGAGCAAGAAGGACAAGAAATAGTCAAAGCATCACCTAAACTTACAGTTCCACCTCCTTCTATTGGACCAGTTGTATTTAAAGTTATTGAAGAATTAGCAAGATTAGAATTGGAAATATTTGCAGTTCCAGATAAGTTTGCATTTGTAAGTCCTGAAGTAACTGAGGTTGTAATTGCTGAACTACCCGAACCAAGATCTCCGACAATTGCAATATCACCTACTTTAGTCCCAGGTTGCTTACCCTGTAAGAATTCTGAGTTTAAATTTGAGACCAAATTTGGATTTGAAATTTGCAGTAAAGGAGTCTTTGTTATTTTTATTGGAACCACAGGTACAATAGCTCCACTAGAATCAATCGAAAAAATCTGATTAGGATCTAGGATAAGAACTTTCGAAAGCTCTTGATAATTATTTGGATTTATAACTTTTAGAACATCAAGTGATACTTTACTAACTGGTTGGAGGAGAGTTTGGATAACATTTGTCTGAACTGTAGTATCAACTGCACTAGTATCAGCCCCTAAAACATTCGGACCATTAGTACTATTTGCAACCGTATTGTTATTAGCATCTTTTCTTACTAGCCCTAACCAAGAGGCAGTTTGCAATGGCCAGATATTAAATGCAAGAAATAAAAGTAAAACAATCACTAAATATACAGCTATTGTCCCTCCACCCAAACGCAATACTTTTCTAAAACTCGAGAGTGATGTGACAGTGTCTTGATCGATTTCTGCTTTCATCGTCAAAGCCTCGTCCACAATACTATCTCTACGTGATTCTCGGACTTTCATAGCTGCCTCTTTAGTAGAAACATCTATACCTTTAGACTTTAAGTTTCTAATATTCGACTCAGAGATTCCAAGTATTTTGCTTGCTTGTTCAATAGGGGCAGCCTGATGGGGCAGTTCTTCGGGCTGTTCTTTTTTTGAAATAGGTAAAACTTTCATGTTAATCTATTGTTACAGATTTGAAACAATTTTACTACTAAAAAATAGCAGTTTAGACTAGAATTTATGCAGCTTTTGGAAGAGTTTCATCTTCGTCCTCAAGAAGAAGAAGCTTAATTTTTGCCTTTAATTCCTCTATCGAGATATCACTTTTTATTAGATAGTATGTTGGTTGATCTTTTACAACTTTAGTAATAATCTCTCTGTCTGGCTCTAAATTAGTAAGCATTACTACTTTTACTTTAGCACCATACTCAGTTTTTCTGAGTTCTGTCAACATTTCCGTTCCATCCATTACCGGCATTCTTATATCCAACAAAATAATATCTGGGTGTTCTGAACTTGCAGCTTCTAAACCTTCCTTCCCATTTCTTGCCGTTATTATTGTATAGTCTTCTTTTTTTAAGACTTCTTCTAAAATCCTAGAATAGGCAATTTCGTCTTCTACAATAAGTATTTTTTTCATTGTCTTTTAATTTTAAGAGGTAGAATAATAGTAAATACAGAACCTTTTCCTAAAATACTTTTAACGGATATTTTACCACCCCAGGACTCAACATACGAGTTTGCAACATACAAACCAAGGCCAGAACCTTCTGGATTGTTAGAAATAGCACCTTCAGACCTAAAGAATTTACCAAAAATATGCTTAACATCTTCTTTCGAAATTCCAATTCCAGTATCTTTTATTTCTATTTGCACCTTTCCATTACCATCTTTAACCCTTAACTCTACTTTACCATTCTCCTTATTATATTTTATTGCATTAACTAATAGGTTTTCTAAGACCTCACTAAATTTTACCGGATCTATAAATATCTTTGGAACCTTTCCCACCGGTTTGAAAGATACCTCTACATGAATACTTGTTGGAATTTTTTTTATTTCGTCTATAATTGGTTTTATAGTTTCTACAACATCAATTTCTTGTGGCTCATCTCTAATTCTTCCTTCATCAATTCTAGAAACTGAAAGTAAATTTCTAACTAAATCCAGAAGCCTCTCGTTATTTTTTGATATTTCGGTAACATAATCTTTTATGCTAACTGGGGCATCTTTAAAATACTTTTCTGCTGTTAAAGATTCGATGTACCATTTTATAATTCCAAGTGGCGTTCTTAATTGATGTGATGCAAGATAAACAAATTCAGTCTTCGCCCTGTCAATTTGTTTTTCTAATGTAATGTCTCTAAAAACATCTATTGCACCAACAATTTTGTTATTAAGCTTTATAGGAGTTACAGTAAGTGCGATTGGAGTTTTTGAACCATTCTTATTAACCAACACAATCTTATCTGAAAAGAATTGTTTTCCACTTTTTAGTACAGCCCTTGTTGGCCTATCTTCCACTAGAATTGGTTCTCCAGAGATATATTCTAGTGGAACATCTGAGGGTGACTTTTCCTTCCCAATTAACTTAGCAGCCCCAATACCAATCATCCTCTCTGCTTCTTTATTGATAATTATAAACTTATTATCCTTGTCTACAGCAAAAACACCTTCTCCAATACTTTTAAGCATGGCCTCATCCCTTGCTCTTTCATTATCAATTGCTACTTTTGTTTTTTCTAAATCTTCAAGAACTTTAATCATTGTACTGGATGTCTGTTCATGCGTTTTATTAATTACGTCGAGATTTTGATTTGCAGAAATAAGTTTTTGTTCATTAATCTTCTTCTCACCAATATGCTCTGTAAGTATAATCAGACCTCCTTCAAATGGTCTTAACACCATAGAGTACCATGCCTTATGCCCATCTTTAAAAGTAAATTCATCCTCAAACTGATCCCGAATCTTATTTTTCATTGCTTCTTGAATTCTTCTAAAAACTTCTGTACCAACCATTTCTGAATACTCTTCGAGAATTGACTTACCTAGCAACCTTTGCTGATCTGCATTAGACTGTTCAGAGATTGTTTTATTAATGTAGGTAAATTTGAAGTCTTTATCGAGAACCATACAGCCGTTGCTCATATTGTCAACAACTTGTTTTAATATAAGTGCAATAGAAGCTTCAGATGAATTATCTGTTTTATTTATACCTAAAATTTTTAGTATATTATCCATATGAGTTACTGTTTAGTAACTAAGAAAGTCTAAACATTAATTTTATATATGTCAATATCTCTTAGCCCATGATGTTTAGATTGCGCTAGTGCATATACGTTATATATGTAAATCCGCTAATCTGTTTTATTTATGAGCTTTGTTGACTTACTTTAGCATCAAAACTATAATGAGAACTATAATTTGCTTATACATACTATGCTATTTGGTGAACAGCTCCTTAAACAAAGAAAAAAACTTCACTTATCTGCTGAAGAACTAGCAGAGCGGGTGAGTATATCCCGTAGCTACATTACATTAATGGAGAATGGTAAGAGACTTCCTAGTAAAAAAATGATACCTGCTTTAGCAGAAGCACTAAAAATTAAAACAAATGTTGTTATTAACTGGTACCTA
>JBLGEO010000038.1:0-6431 GCA_047445235.1 Candidatus Dojkabacteria bacterium
AAATTATTAAACTCTTATTAGTAGCATTATTTAAAATATTTGCTGTCTCAGTCATTTCTACCATGAAGGTAGATTCTCCTTTGGATAAGTTATCCGAAGCTCCAACTCTTGTAAATATTCTATCAGTAATATTAAATTTAAATTCTTTGGCTGGTACAAAACTTCCAATTTGCGCCATTAGTGCAATTAGTGCTACTTGTCGTATATATGTAGACTTACCCGACATGTTTGGTCCTGTAAGGATGTGAATAAGTGAATTTTCACCAAACTCAGTGCTGTTAGGTATAAATTTCTCAACAAGTCTTTCTACAACTGGATGTCTGCCGTCTTGGATTATCAGTTTTGTGATTTGTGATTTGTCATTTGATATTATATTAGGCTTTACATAATTAAATTCTCTTGCAACAAACGCAAAATCTAAAAATACATCCATTTCTGCAATTGCATTCCCTACTGAAAGAAGTGTTTGGGAATAGTCTGTAAGTTTTGATCTAACTTGAATAAACAATTCTTGTTCTAATTTAATAAGTTTTTCTTCTGCACTTAGAATTTTTACCTCAAGCTCTTTAAGCTCTTGTGTAATATATCTTTCTGCGTTTGCTAGAGTTTGTTTTCGAATATAATCTTCTGGAACTTTGCTTAAGTGAGAAGTAGTGACTTCAATATAGTATCCAAATACATTATTGAAAGAGATTTTTAAGTTAGAGATATCTGTTCTTTCTATCTCTCTTTTTTGAATTTCTGCAAGAATTTGCTTTGAATTGGATCTTAAATTTCTTAGTTCATCGATCTCTGCATTGAAACCAAGTTTGATTATTCCTCCATTGTTGGTAAGCGTAGCGGGTTCGTTATCAATAGATTCTTCAATAATTTTAATTACTTCGGACACTCTTTCACTTTTTAATTCTGTTGTTAGAAACTTAAGTCGTGTTGAAATCTCCTGAGCCGAAAGTGATTTCGATATTTCAATTATGTTCACTAGACTATTCTTAAGTCCAACCAAATCTTTTGGGTTTGCACTTCCAACTCCAATTCTTCCAACTATTCTTTCTATATCTGCAATTCTGTAAAGTGTTTCTCTAAGATTAGATAATAGTTGTGGTTGATTGTAAAAGAATTCAACTGACTCAAATCTTTCGGAGATAATATCTGGATTAATTAATGGATTTAAAATCCAAGATCTTAACTTTCTCTTTCCCATTGCATTAACGCATTTATTTATAACTGAGTAAAGTGTTGGTGAATCTGTTCCTGAGTTTGTAAATAGTAGTTCTAAATTTCTAATAGTTTCGAAATCTAATTTCATATAATCGTTATATGCATAGCTTTGAATACCTCGGATGTGCTTGATATCTCCACGTTGACATTCTATTAAGTAACTAATCAAAGCCCCTGCAGCAGTTACAATTGCAACTTCTTCTGGACGTGAATCTTTTACAGTTGAATCTTGAGAAATATTAAATCCAAAACCTTTTAAAGAATTTACTTTGAACTGATTCTCTAAAGTTTGAACAGATTTCTTTAAATCAAACTTAGAATCTTGAAGTTTTTCAAGTCTATTTGAATAAATCTTTTTTATATCTTCAAATTGAGAAGCAGAAGTAATTATTTCTGCAGGATTTATTTTTCTTAGTTCGTTCTTCAATACCGATTCATTTGAAGTAGAAAATGACTTTAGCTCACCTGTAGTCAAATCACAGAATACTAAACCCGTAACTCGAAACTCGCCACCCGGAACCATATAAATAGAAGCGATGTAGTTATTTTTAGAAGCATCTAATGAGTTCTCATCTAAAATTGTTCCTGGTGTAATAATTTTTGTAATTTCTCGCTCGACCAATTTTCCTGGCACTGGAGTTTCCATTTGATCTGCAATTGCAATCTTTAAACCAGCTTCTACAAGTCTTGGCATGTATGTTGGTAAAGCATGGTAAGGAATTCCGGCTAAAGGTTGTCTATTTTCATTTTTACCTCTGCTAGTTAGTGTAATTCCTAAAACTCTTGAAACCAATTCTGCATCTTCATCGAAAGTTTCGTAAAAATCGCCCATACGAAATAAAACAACAGTTCCGGGTGTTTCGGATTTAATTCGATTGTACTGCTCCTGCATTGGAGTCATCGGAATGAGGAATTAAAAATTAGTAATTAGCAATTAAGAATTAAAGAATGGATTTCTCATTTCTAATTCCTAATTACTCATTATTTTGTGACTTCTCTAAATTCTGCATCTTCTGCATTATTTGCTGGTTTATTGCTGGAAGTTTTACCATATTTTGAACCATTTTTCTTTTTGAAATCTTCTAGTTTTTGCTTAAATTGGCTTCTCCTTTTCTTTCTTCTATCTGTGGAGGATAAAATGAATGCTAAAAATGCAATTATTACTGCGAACATTACAAGACCAACACAACAACATAATAGAGTTAATCCGTCGTATAGAAACATATTAAATTTATAATAATTAATTATTTCTTATTATACATAATTGAGTATAGATTGACTTTAATTTTCTTGTTTCCTATAATCACTGACATATTAAAATTTCACTACGACAAAGAGAACAAAAAATAATAACAATTTAGCAGATGCGATTATCAATTCAAGGTTTTCATCAGATTCTACAGAAACTTTAGCCTCTTTTGTTAATCAATATATAGAAACACCCAATATCGAAAGAGCAAAACTAATTGATGTAGATACCTTGGCACAAATACTAGCCGCATACGATGCAATAATGAATATAGGATCTCGGACTTATAGTGAGTATCTTGAAAGAAAAAAATTGTATATCGAAGCAACTAACTTACTTTATTCCTGCTTATTAAAGCTTCTTGAAGCTTTAAATGCTGATGCAGATTTTATTGAAGATAGAAAAGTTGAGCTAGAGTTAACAATAAGAAAATTAGATGGAATAGAAACATCTGGATTTGATGAAAGATTGGCAAAAGAACTAATTACTTCATTGAATTTAAGACCTCAAATAGTTCCTAAACGTAGAATTGAAGCGATTGATAATTTAATCTCAAAGACTAGGCAGGGTCTAGTAAGAGCACTGCTAAGAGATAAGGGGATTTACTACTAATATTGCAATATTGAATATTACAATATATAATCACAGTTATGAAAACAACATTCAATAACAATAATAATTTCAACTCCAATTAGGGGTTATTGTTGTTGAATCTGAACAAATACAATAATCCCAAAGCAATTTGGGATTTTTTTATATATAATTGAGGTGTAGCTTAATGGTAAAGCAAGGAACTGTTAATTCCAAGAGTCTAGGTTCGAGTCCTAGCATCTCAGATTTTAAATTGTAATTTTTTAAAATATTCTTATGTCAGATTTAATTCCGGAATCGCAAAAGGTTGCTATTAAAGAACTTTCAAAGTACGTAGATAAAGATGTAACTTTAGAATGTTGGGTTTACAACTCAAGGTCTTCTGGAAAGATTGCATTTCTTCAGTTAAGAGATGGGTCTGGTTTTACACAGGGTGTTGTCGAAAAAGCTAAGGTAGACGAAGCTATATGGGATATTGCAGAACATGCATCTATAGAAACTTCTCTGAAAGTAACAGGAAGAATTTCTAAACATCCTAAAAAAGAGGAGTACGAAATTCAAGTTTCTAAGATTGAGGTTGTAGGAGAAAGTTTTGAATATCCGATTGGAAATAAAGACCACGGACCTGAATTCCTTTTTGAGAACAGAGATTTATACCTAAGATCTAAAACTCCTTGGGCTGTTTTAAGAGTTAGAAACCAAGTATTCCTATCTATAACAAACTTTTATTTTGAAGAAGGATTTACAAGATTTGATACTCCAATTCTACAACCAACTGCTGCAGAAGATACTTCACAATTATTTTCAATGAAGTATTACGAAACAGACATGTATTTAACTCAGTCTGGGCAGCTTTATTTAGAAGCAGGAATTATGGGATTAGGAAAAGTCTACGACTTTGGACCAGTATTTAGAGCAGAGAAAAGTAAGACAAGAAATCATTTAAGCGAATTCTGGATGATGGATGCAGAAATGGTTTTCTATAACCAACAAATGAACGAAGATTTACAAGAACGAATGGTTAAGAGAATAATTAAGGATGTTTTAGAAAACTGTAAGGTTGAATTAGAAATTTTAGAAAGAAAAACTGAAATCCTTCAGGCATGTGTAGATAAGCCTTTTGAAAGAATAAAGCATTACGATGCAAAGAAACTATTAGAAACTCAATATGGAATGACAGTAGACTATGCTGATGATATGACTACAGAAGAAGAAATAAAGATTGGAGACCACTTTGGAGTTCCAACATTTATTGAAGATTATCCTTTTGAAGTAAAAGCTTTCTATATGAAAAGCTATATTGACGAAAGAGGTGTAAAGAGAGCAAAGTGTGCAGACTTAATTGCACCAGAAGAAGCAAGAGAAATTATTGGAGGAAGCCAAAGAGAAGAAAGTTACGAAGTTTTAATGAACGAGTTGAAAGCTAGAAACTATCCTATTGAAGACTACGAATGGTATTTAAACATTAGAAAATATGGAACTGTAGAACATGCAGGATTTGGAATTGGATTAGAAAGAACTATCAGATGGCTAACAGGAGTTCATCATATTAGAGAAACAATACCGTTCCCTAGAACAACTATATTAAGTAGACCATAGATCAATATCAAATAACAAATAATCAATCACAAATCTTCAAATTTTTGTGATTTGATATTTGGTATTTGTGATTAAAAATTATTAATAAATTATGAGTAAATTAAACATCAGTATCCAAGGTAACCTCGGCTCCTATTCACACATTGCGGCAAATTCTATATTCGGCCCATTCGACTCCGCTCAGGGTGACAAATTAGAATTACTTGAGCGGTCGGACTTTACAGATGTTTTTGAGGATTTAAAAGAGGACAGAGCAGACTATATTGTTGTTCCATTTGAGAACTCTACGCATGGTTCTGTTTTTCAAAATTACGATAATATTAGTAAATACGACTTTACAATTATTGGAGAAGTTTATTTGAGAATTAACTTCCATATGATTGTTCATCCTGGAACAAAATTAGAAGATATTAAAACTTTGTATTCTCATCCTGTAGGTCTAAACCAGATTAGAGAGTTCTTACATGAACACAAAGATATTAAAGATATTGAGTTCGATGATACAGCAGGAAGTGTAAAAATGATTAAAGAGAAAGGATTAAAAGATTCCGCTGCTGCTGCTGGAAGACTTGCTGCAGAGATTTATGGCATGGAAATTCTTAAAGAGAACATTCATGAAAACCAAAAGAACTTTACAAGATTTTTTGTTATTTCTAAAGCCGGAAAACAACCTAAGGAATTAAAAGATTTAAAACACAATAAAACCTCAATTCAATTCCTGTTGGGTGACGAACCAGGTTCGTTATATAAATCCTTAAGAACATTTGCAGATAGAGATATCGCCTTAACTAAAATTGAGAGCCGACCAATCTTACATACTGATTGGGAATACAGATTCTATGTTGATGTAATGTCTGGTATCCAAGAAGATAAAATGAAGAATGCCTTATTCGAATTGAAAAGTTATGTTAAAGAGCTTAAAATCTTAGGTAGTTACGAGAAAGGAAAGTATATAGAAACCTAAACTATGAATTCTGATGTAAAACCAAAAGAAATGATTACAATGTCTGAGGCAGAATTAATGACTGTCTTAAGATCTGCAACTCCTAATTTAGAAGATAAATCTGACCCGTATTTCTTTAAATTAGATAGAGTTTCTCTGACATTTTTTCAATTCATGCAGGAACTTAAGTTTGAAATAAAAGTAGTTAAAACTAGCAATAATGAAATTATAGTTGGAACATACTTTAACGAAGGGTCTACTGTAAGTGAAAAAGCGTTAAGTAGATTTGGAATTAATGATATAGTTTTAGACATCCATAACCACCCGAAGATCCCCGATGCATCTTTAACTTATCCCTCAATTTCGGATTTATTAGTTGCAAGAAATGATAGAGATTACGGAATTGTAAGTTCAGATGGAATTACAATTTTCAGACTTAAAAGTGAATATATTGAATGGGATGATCTTTGGGATTTTTGTATTAGAAAAGGTTATCTTAAGGAAGAACAGTCTCCTGAAGAATGGGTAAGAGGATTGAGTAAGGGTAGAAAAACAAGGCTTTCAAATGAATTTTTTGTTGAGAGTAAAGAATTAATAGAATATATGGAAGTTCCTTGGTCGGATGCTGAAGAAATAAAAAATCAATTAGCTCCTTTTTTAATATGAATTCACTAGAAATACCTCAAACAGAATCTTTAATCTCAACGGTTGAGAAGATTAAGTCTGGAGAAATTAAAGTAATAGATTTAGTAAACCAGCATTTGAAACTAGCTCATTCTGTACAAGATGCTACTAATGCATTTATAACAATCCTTGACGATTATGTAATTA
>JBLGEO010000039.1:0-20414 GCA_047445235.1 Candidatus Dojkabacteria bacterium
CAATCAATCCAACAATAAAACCTAATATTATTTCCATTTTAATTTCCTTTTAGCTTCAATTTATTAGAATTCGATTTCTTTAAAATCTCACTTTCAAAAGTATAGGTCAATTTCTCTTTTCTATCGTGTTTCTCTTTTCCATACTCAATCAATTTACTTATTAACTCCTTTAATTCTATTCCAGAAGCTTTCCATAAGTGATGGTAAATTGTTCCTGGTAATGTATTAATCTCGTTTGCATAAAACTTTTTAAAAGTATTATCGTATAAAAAGTCAACTCTGGAAATTCCAGAACAGCCAAAGAACCTATAAACATCTTTTGCAGTTGCCTTTATTTCTTCTGTAGTTTTTTCATCTAAGTTTGCAGGAATAATTAACTTCTTTTCTGCATTACCAATCTGAGCTCCCCCGTCATTAATATACTTATCTTCATAAGTGAAAAAATCTTTAGAGTAAGCAGATTCTTGTATCAGGCTAATCACTGGCTCATCATTACCTATAAGACAAACTGTTAAATCTTTTAAGTCATCGACACCTTCCTCAACTAAAACTTTATCGTCGTAATGTAATGCAACTTCGATAGCAAATTCTAAATCTTCTGCTGATTTAACTTTTGCAATTCCAATTGAAGAACCTAATCTAGAAGGTTTTACGAATAAAGGAAATCTTAAATTCTTAGAAATATCCTGCATTAAATCGTCTTTCTTTTTTAACCATTCACTTGTAGTAAAGAAAACAAATTTTGTAGTTGGAACGTTAAATCTTTGATAAATAAGTTTTGTAGTTACCTTATCCATTGCATTTGCGGATGCTGGTACGTCGCAACCAACATAAGGAACATTTAACATTTCAAACAAACCTTGTATTGTTCCATCTTCTCCATTTTGACCATGAATTGCAGGGAAGGCTATGTCTGCTAGATATTCTTTAGAGCTAAACATTCCAGATTTCTTCAAATGAACCTTTCCAATTGTGTTCAACTGTAAGGCGTACCCTTCGAAGTTTTTTAACTCAGTTCTATAATTTTCATTTTTGAAAAAATCTAAATTTCCTAGTTCTTCACCAACACACCATTCGCCTGTTTTAGCAATATAAACTGGGATTACTTCGTGACCTAAGTCCTTTAGTCCAGATATTATTAATTGTCCAGTAATTATAGAAACATCGTGTTCAGGGTTTCTGGATCCAAAAAATACAGCTACTTTCATATGTTTAATTTAATGTTTATTATTGATTCTAACAGATTGGGTCACGCATTTCGAGAGTCATCACTGTTCTCATTATTATGTCATCTCGAGCCTGCGAGAGATCTGGGATACTGGCAATTAAGAATTACAGATTCCTCACTACGTTCGAAATGACACAAAAGTAAGTATTCATATTCTTAGTAGGCTGTAACATAGCCTTTTCTAAGTGCCGACTAAACTGCAAATGTCACCATATTAGTAGTAGTTATCACTCCAATCATTCTGCATTAAAACTACATCTCCAGATTTCAGATTCTCTCTAAGTTTTTCGTAAGTTTCTTTCGAAGTTTTATACCAAATAATTTTGTCTGTGTTAAATCCATTCTTTTTCAAACCTTCTGCAATAAAAGGAGTGGCGCTATTTTCAGTCAATATCACTAAGTCAGCAACTTTTGCTAATTCCTTTCCAATTTCTAAATGGATCTCTTCTTTCATATCTCCCGTTTCAACAAGCCCAGGAGTTACATAAACCTTTCTGTTATTCTTAAATTGTGAAAGTAGTTTTATTCCTGCCTTTATCCCATCTGAATTCCCATTATAAGTATCATCTATAATGGTTATATTGCCAGTTCTCTTAACTTCTAATCTATGTGGTGCTGGTTTTAATTGTGTTACTCCCAATTTTATTTGCTGCTCACTCATTCCAAGTTCGGTGCCTACTATCATTGATGCAATTATGTTTCCGCAAATATATTCAGCAATAATCACAGTTTGTGCTGATAAAGTTGTGTTTGGAGTTTTGATCTCAATTTTTCTTACAAGTTTTTCGGTATCAAGTTTTGAGCTTACAATTTCGAATTTCGATTTTTTACTGTTATACCACTCTACTTTCTTACCTTCTGTAAACCTTTCGTAATTCTCTACAGTTAGTTTATCTAAGCCATTTAGTACTACTAAACCTCCATCTGGTGTATTTTCAACAATTTCAAATTTAGTATCAATTGCATTCTCCATAGTTCCATATCTCTCCAAATGTGCTTCGTTTATTCCTGTAATTACCGAAATATCTGGTGGCGTAATCTTACAAAGTGCATCTACGTCCCCTTTAACATACTCTCCCATTTCAACTACAAATACTTCCGTATCGTCTTTTAAATTGTTTAGAATTACTCTTGCTAAACCTAACGGAGTATTAATATTTTCTGGTGTTGCAACAACTTTAAATTTTTCAGAAAGAATTGTAGAAAGTGTTTCTTTCATTGTTGTTTTACCAAAGCTTCCAGTAATACCTATGGTCACTAGTTTCGAGTTACGAGTTGCGAGTTCATTAAATTTTTCCGTAGCCCGTTTTATTATTCTATTCTTTTGAAAGCTCTCTATTGGAGATAGGTAAATGGATGCGAATATTAAGAAAAGGAAACTAAAGTAGAAAACTACTAATAGATTGATTGCAAAAATAATAATGAAAGTAGGCCAAGAGTTAAAAAGCTTTATGCCTATTAAGTATGAATCTATAAAAGTGATTAAGAATTGAGTTATAAAAGAAATTGCAAAAATAAGCTTTGCTTTTGTAGTCCAGGTTAGTTCTTTTCTAAGTGAATCTGGTGGAGTAAGACCTTTGTTTATAATCGCTCTGCTGTATCTCTCAACATCGTATTCTTCTAGTTGAAATATATATAACTGATATGTAATTAAATTAAATGGAAAGATTTTCATGTTTAAATTTAAGAGCTATATACTTATTAAGTGTACAAAAAAACTGGCATTTCTGCCAGTTTTTATTGTCTTATATACCTAAGAATTGTTTCTTAAAACTTGTAAGAATATATTTAATTCTTACAGAAATTCCTATTTGAGATTCTGGAATTCCAAGAGTTAATTGACCAGGCATAGATTATTAATAATAAATATCTACCTATTAGTCAGTCTTGGTGTACAAAAAGAAGGTTAAATGCTTGTTACAATATCAAAATTCTCAGATTTTAAAGGAGAAAGTTCAACTGTCATAGAGTTAATAATGTCTTGAATATATTTAGTATATTTATCTACATCCTTTACCCTTATAGCATCGATATGCACTCCAGTTACTCCTGCTACATATGTATCCGAAGAATCTACTCCTCCAGAAACAGTAATAGTATACATTCCTGGGAATAATGTCTCGTCAAGTTTCTTTATAATCATAAAGAAACTTTTACCATCTTTGGAAGTTATTTTAGTATAGTTTGTAGTTGGTGCACTTCCACCTTCGCAATGCCCTGTTGAAACTCCAATGGACAAATCTCTGTCGCCACTGAAAGAAATATTTTCCATATTGCAATCGCCACCACCAGCTGCAATAGGATATGTAAATTTTGTAGTTGTGCTGTTTGCTGTACCTAGTTCACTTGTATATTTAAAAGAAAGATTATAAAGCTTACCTCCAAAGTCTTTTTGCACCGGCCCTTTTGGTGTTGAGACAATAGTACTGTCTGGATGATCTACAGGTAGATCATTTACAGCGATCGGAGTATTTCTGGAAATTAGTAGAGAAACTAATGCGATGAAAATTACTAAAGCAAGAATTATCAAAATAAGTAAGATTCCGTTTTTGTTAACTTTGTTTGATCTAAATTCAGCAGAACTATTTAATGAGTCAGTGAGTTTGGTATGTGGATCCACATGTATTGGTTCAATCTTGGTATTCATTTCATGAGTTACTGGTTGAATTGGAGTTGGCAGAACAACAGGTGGAGTAATAGCTTCTACTGGTTTTATTTCTGGAACCGGATTTGTATTCTCTACTGGAGTATCTTCAGGATTTACTTGAGCTAAAGGATTTCCCATATTTTGTATTTAGTAAACCGCAATAATTAGTTCTGAATTACACTCTGAGCATCTTCGTTTTTCATTGAAGTTGTATCGTAGCTTAAAGTACTGACCATTGTGGCAATTTCATCTTTAGTTTCTTGCAATAAACTCTTATCAAAACCCTTATTAAATTTAACACTTCTATACATATCGTTAGTATCTGTATATGCTACTTCTGCACGATATTTATTTGCATCATTTGGTTCTTCAACAATATAAATATTAATAGTTTTGTTATCCTTTGAGGTTAAAGTGTATGCCTCAACTCCAGTTCCACCAGATGCTCCGGCACATTCACCATCTAAAACTCCTTTAGTAACTACAACTTGCCAATCACTTGATGCGAAAGTAATAGTTTCTCCTAAACAGAATAATTGTCCATCTGATCGAGTAATTTTACTTGTCTTGACAGTACTTAATCCATAAGTATTACTATAATCAAAACTAATCTTGAACATATTTCCTTCGTATGTTTGTGTATCTCCAGTTACATTAGCATTAAGACTCTCAATAGATTTTATAATTGTTTCGAATACTGAGTAATCTGTCTGATCGTTAACCGTTTTATATCCAAATTCTAGATTAACCGGTTTTGCAAGATCTGTAGTATTAGTTAAGTAATAATAAACCTCATTTGGTAATAAGGGATCATTAGGACTTATAGAAGTAAAAGTTGTTTTTGTTCCTTTAAATATAATTCCGCTAGTTGTAGTTATAGAAAAATCCGCAGAATCTAACTGCCCAGCTCCAAAACCGGTTCTAGTACATGTGGCATCTTTTACTCCTAATGTTAGTGCTGCACCGTTATCAAGAGATAGCTTTATACAATTTGTGTTAGAAGAGTCCAAGACAAGATTTGTTTTAGGATAGCTTAATTTATATCCATATGTTGTATTAGAATAGCTAAGCAGATCTGAACTAGAGACTGTTGGAGTAGAAACTATTGGTGTAATTATATTGTTAATATTTTCTGTAGCTGGAGGTGTATTTTTTGACATTAATAGAAACGCTGCTATCGCAATAGCTCCAATAAGTAATAGCAAGGCAATAACAAGGAATAACGTTTTCTTATTACTTGTCGCTTTCTGTGTCAAAGGCATGTAGTCGTTGGGTGTACTATTAAGTGGGCTTAAAGTTGGTGTAATAGGTTGAGCTTGAACAGGTGCTGACATAGTAGACGGAATAATAGGCATAGGTTCTGATGGTACAATAGGTGCTACTGGTTCTGGTGTAAGAGGAGTAGATTCTACCGATGTAATTGATACAGGCGTTGGCAACGGTTCGGGTGTTGCTGGTGTAATTGGAGTGACTGGTGTTACTGGATTTTCCATTTTATTAAATTAAATAATATTACTAATTAAATTAAGTTTACCTTATCACATCAGTTAATTCGCTTTTTAATTTTGAATCATCAAAAGATAATGTTTTAACTAATGCAATTGCGTCTGCTTTTACACTTGCTTGGCTATCTGAAGTTAAGTCAATTCTAAGAGCTAAAGGTAAAGGTGAAGTAGCATAATATCTGATTAATGCGTTATATTTAGAGGCATCTTTAGTATCTTGTTTGATTACTATTTTGAATGTTTTTCCATCCGCCGATAATTGATCAATTGTTTCAAGTCCAAGGCCACCCTCAGCTCCTTGGCATTCTCCTGGCCCTTGTAAAACACTTACTGTTATATTCTGACCTGCAGCTTCTTCAGTAAAACACCAAGTTGTCCCATCTGCATTAGTTACTCTTGTTGTAGTGTCGCTTGCTAGTGCTGATGAGTAATCAAAACCTAGATAAAAAAGTCTAGATTCAAATGTATTCGCAGTTGTATCTGGTACTATGGTTGGCGTAGTATTCCCCGAAGTCTCTGGTGCTGCTGTTGTTTGAGTTACAGGAGCTGAAACAACAGGTTGGTTATTTGAATCTGTTGGTTTGTTAGTAAGAAAAAGTAAAACTAATAAAACTGCAATTACAAGAAAGAATAGAATTATTGAAATAATAAAGGGCAGGGTCTTTTTCTTGTTTAGTTCTTCGGTAGGCATGTCAGCTTGACTGGTTATTGTTGTCTGGGTTGGAAAAACCTTGCTAGGGATTGCGGGCTGTGGCTGCGTAGACTGTTCCATAAAAATAGTTAATAAATATGTGCAATATTATTACTATCAGTGTACCTTATTTTCTAAGAAATCTAAAAGTACTGCCTCGAATTCCTCTGGATTATCTAGAAATGGATAATGCCCAGCATTCATAATAAATTCTAACTGACTATTAGGAATCAATTCTTCCATAGCTGCAGCCATTTCTACAGGTGTATCTTTATCGTTAGCACCCCAGATCAAATAAGTAGGTACATTAATATTTTGAATCTCATCGTTGTATTTATCCTGAATAATGTTTTGGTAGGTTGCTTTAAAAAATGGTGAAGTTTCTGACTCTATATAGTCCTCTCCTCCCATTGCTTGATAAATCTTTTTCCTTAAACCTTGTAGAGGTCCAAATTTGAATATTGGTTTAACTACTTTAGCAGCAATCTTTTTTACATTTACTCCCACCTCATCCATTCCTAGACCAGAGGCATCTACAAGTACTATTCTTTCTGATTTTAATTTATTTCTAATACCTAGGTTTATTAAAATTCTACCTCCATATGAATGTCCTATACAAACTGCATCTTCAACATGTAACTTTTGAAGAAATTCTTCCACAACATCTGCATATTTGTCTGTATTAAATATGTTCTGAGGTGTTTGAGACCTTCCAAATCCGGGTAAATCTAGAGCTATACAATTGTAACCTTGTTGAGATAGATTCTTTATTAAATTAAACCAAACTGTCGAATTAGACCTCCAACCGTGAAGAAATACTAATACATTTGAGCTTTCAGTTGACGATTCAACTGCGTAGTAGTTAAGCTGAATATTTTTGATAATAATTTGTTTCTGTTCCATATACACCATTTTAGCGGAATTTATAAGTAATATCCAATAGGGGTAAGTTTTTGGTAAAAGTCCTATATTATAGTGGGTTATAATGTAGTTTTTATGGTATAATACAAAGCTTTAAAACATTTATATGGAAGATCAATCAAAAATAAGAAACATAGCAATTATCGCCCACGTTGACCACGGTAAAACTACCTTAGTTGATGCATTTTTAAAACAAAGTCATTTGTTTAGAGATAATCAGGACGAAATGAGCCAAGAAATGATTTTAGATACAGGCGATTTAGAAAAAGAAAAAGGAATTACAATTAAAGCTAAAAATATTGCTGTTACTTACAATGATTACAAAATTAACATTGTAGATACACCAGGACATGCAGATTTTGGAGGAGAAGTAGAAAGAACTCTTAATATGGCAAACGGTTGTTTATTAATAATCGATGCACAAGAAGGAGTTATGCCACAAACAAAGTTCGTTTTAAGAAAAGCTTTAGAGATGGGTTTAAGACCTATTCTAGTGATTAATAAAATTGATAAGGCATTTGCTACGCCAGAAAAGGCTTTAAACGAAGCATCTGACCTATTTTTAACACTTGCAACAGACGAAGCCCAATTAGATTTTCCAGTTTTCTACGCAGTAGGAAGAGAAGGAAAAGCTTGGAAACAATTACCACAAAAAGGAGCAAACGGAGATTATTCTGATGTAGCAGGAGATATTACTCCTTTATTAGAAGCTATTGTTGAATATATCCCAGCACCAGTTGGAGATGTTAACGGAGATTTACAAATGCAAATTTGTACTTTAGAATACGATTCTTACCAAGGCAGAATGCTTATTGGAAGAGTTAACAGAGGAAAGGCTAAAGTTGGAGATAGTATCACAATAATCAGTGGACAAGAAGAAAATCCAAAGAAAGAATCTGGAAAAATTAAAAATCTTTACGTAAGATCAGGCTTAGAATTTGTTCCTGTCGATAGCGTTATTGCTGGAGATATTTGTGCAGTATTAGGAGTTGAATCTGTAGCGATTGGAGGTACATTATGTATTTCTTCTCATGTAGAAGCATTACCAAAAATTAAAATTTCAGATCCAACAGTTAGAATTAAATTTGAAGCAAACACTTCACCACTTGTTGGAAAGGAAGGAAAGTTTGTTACAGCTAAACAATTACAACAAAGATTAGACAAAGAAGCAGAAATTAACATTTCTTTAAAGATTACTAAAGGAGATGGAGGAGCATATTATGTTTCTGGAAGAGGAGAACTTCAATTATCTATTTTAATTGAAACATTAAGAAGAGAAGGTTTTGAATTCCAAATTAGAAGACCAGAAGTATTGTTAAAAGAAATTGATGGAAAGAAATTTGAACCTTTGGAAGAAGTTGTTATTGACGTACCAACTGAATATCAAGGAACTGTAACTTCCGCACTAGCAGAAAGAAGAGGTGAAATGCAAGATCTTAAATTAGAGAATGGTCAAGCAAGGTTTACTTACAAAATCTTAACTAGAAATCTTTTAGGATTAAGAAACATTCTTTTAACTCAAACAAAAGGAAACTTAGTTATGAATAACTTCATAATCGATAATGTTCCTTATACACATCAAGACGAAATTTATAGAAGAGGTGTATTAGTTTCTACAGATCCAGGAGTTGCAATGGGTTACTCATTAAATACTATTCAAGAAAGAGGAGAATTATTTACAGAACCTGGAACACCAGTTTACCAAGGAATGATTATCGGAATGAATAAATTCGATGCAGACTTAGACGTTAATCCTGTTAAGGAAAGACAAAAATCTGCAGTAAGAATGAAACACGATGAAATTACACAAACAACATTAAAGTCTATTAAAGCTTTAACTTTAGAATTCGCTCTTGTGTTTATGAGAGATGATGAATTACTAGAAGTTACACCAAAAAGCTTAAGACTAAGAAAGCTTTACTTAACTAAGAACGAAAGATCTTGGAGTAAGAGAAGTAATCTTACAGACATTGCAAAGAAGTCTATGGGACAATCATAAGTTCAATCTTAAATTAAAAAAAGCTCCGAAAGGAGTTTTTTAATTCTCTTCTTCAATTTTTATAAGAAATTGTCTCCTTATTTCTATTGCCTTAACTAATTGATAAACTGGTAGATTATATTGTAGAAGCTCTGCATACATTGCAAATTCAATAATTTCATCGTAAAAAGCAGTATCAACTTCTGCTGAAGCCCAAGCTTTAGTAATGGCAAAGTTGATACCTTCCATTATTCTTTCCATTTGAGTGTCCTTATTAGAGTCTGGAAAGACTGTCTTCTCTAGGAAAATTTTAAATCCAGTTCTGATCATCACAATACCACCAATAGAAAGTACTTGCTCTTTTATGAGGTATCTTTCAAATAAATCTAGGATACCTTTTAGTTCAACTGCACTCATTTTGCTAGCGCTAACTAACTCCTCTGCAGAGGTAACCGCTTTATCTATTATTTCTTTATACCAGATCTGTCTTTGGATAAGACGATTCTCTCTCATTACGTTACCAACATCTACTTTTTCGGGAGGTACTGAACTATCCAAAGAGAATCCTCCGGGTACACTTCTAAAATCAAATCTCATTTAGTCTTTCTTTGGCATAAACTTGCTTCCTAAATCTCCTAATACTTCAGCAATATCCATAAATCTTGCTGGGAATATTATTGTTGAGTTCTTCTCTTCGGCAATGTTTGTTAGAGTTTGTAGTGTTCTAAGTTCTAGTGTTATTGGTTGTGCAGCCATAACTTTAGCAGCTTCTGCTAATTGCTTTGATGCTTGGAATTCTCCTTCTGCAGCAATAATTTTAGCTCTCTTCTCTCTTTCTGCTTCTGCCTCTTTAGACATTGCTCTTTTCATAGATTCTGGAAGCTCAATATCTTTTAATTGAACGATTGTAACTTCAATTCCCCATGTTTCAGTATGTTTGTCTAATATTGTTCTAATCTCAGAGTTAATTTCATCTGTTTTTGTTAAGAGATCGTCAAGTATAAATCTACCAATAATTTCTCTTACTGTTGTTTGGGCAATTTGGTCTACTGCTGAATTTGCGTTAATAATTTGAGTATAAGATTTTAATGCATCTACAATTCTAAAATATGCAACTCCTGCAACATCAATAGATACATTGTCTTTTGTAATAATTTTTTGAGATTGAATAGGAAGAGTTACTGTTCTTGTATCTACTAATATCATCTTATCGATGTAAGGAATGATTACAGTTAAACCAGCACCTACAACCTTCTGAGTTTTTCCTAATCTTAAAACTATACCCACCTGGTATTGATTCACAATTCTAATTCCGGAAAATATTGTTGTTAAAACAAAAAATCCTACAAATAGGACACCGCAAATAAATAAAACTACTGCCATAATTAATAACTAATAAATATGCTCATATTATAGTACAGAAGTGACTATTTGTCTTGTGACTCAAGTCTCTCGAGAACTTTTTTCTTAATTTCTGAAGCTATTACAAATTTACTTAAAGAATTTTGAGAGAAAGTAGGTAACTCTTTCGTTGCAAATAGATAGAATTCCGTAATTAAATAATAATATCCATTACTAAACTCAAGTGAGGTTTGAGAAAGCCTTATCACATCTGTTATTGTGTCAAAGTAGTTCAAAATAGATACATTGTCTTCCAATCCTTTTTCTTCTAATTCAATTTTTAGTTCCTCTCTTAATATATAAAATGGTGGAAACATTCCGTTTAGGGTGTCATTTAGAAATTCTTCGAAATTACTAATAACTCTATCAAACGTACTTTCATTAATACTCATCATCTCTACAATTTCTTTCGTCTTATTTCCAATACTATCTTCAATTATTTGATATACAGCTTGGTTTTGGGGATCTTCAAATATTATTGCCTTGGGGGATTTTAAGCCTTCTTCTTCTGTCCAAGTTAATGTTTGCACTTCAGAAAAGGGTTTGCTTGTGTCTAAACTAAAAATCATATTAAGTTATTATAATCTAAAAAAGTCAAAGGGACTTTAACAGTGAAGAAGAAAGTAATGAAGTCCCTCGGATTGCTCCGTTCTGAAAGACCTAGATGCCAGTCAGAATAAAAAACCAACGAAGCCAGAAGGGTGTCTTTGAAAGACGCTCGTACTGTTTCAAATATTTTTGTGGAGTTTTATACCCACACATTATATTTGTAACTGTCAGATCGATTTTATTTACACCCATTGTTGCTGGTTGGGGCATGATACACTCCAATCTAAATTGACGAAATTACCTACAAACTAAGTACAAAATACTCACTCTGTAGGTAACTCCGCTCTTCTTCACTTGTTAAAGATCATCTTAATAGGGCTTTCGCACCTTGTTTTAAGACTACTTAATTATACCATATTTTGGGTATTTTGTCGCCAGTATACGACGACGAAATATGGACGAGCGAGCCGGAGGCGAGCGACAGTATTCTTATTCTGATTATTCAACCCGTAAACCTTAACCCCTAACTCGCAACTATTAAACTGCCAAGCTTCCAATAGTGCCACTCTGTTTATATTTACTGCCAAATAAATGCTATAGGTGGTAAAGTTATTAGATTTGTGATATAATATTTCCATCTTCGCATTTAGCTTCTTGAACTAGTGTAAGAATTAAAATATTTTCCCAGAAGCTACTGAGTTTAACTATAAGTTAAACAAAATCGAGATCCGAACACGATGTTGCTATTTAATATAGAACTATCATTCAGATTAAGGATTTTCATTTTAGCGGGATATATTTATATTTTTATACATTAGTTATGTACGACAACAATCGTTCAAGTAACAGAAAACCAGGCGGTTTTCAAAAAAGAAAGTTCCCTTACAAGGGTGCTTCCGATAGACCTTACAGGTCTAACGACGACAAACCACAAAAATCCGACTCTAGTACGAGAGGAGATTTCTTAAGTGGAAACTCAAGATTACCAGAAAGAAAACCATTTTCTTCTGACAACCGAACTGAACTTCCTGAAAGAAGATCAGATTCAGACTATTCATTCAACGGAAACTCTAGAGGTGGTAATAGACCAGCCCCAAGAAGATACGGAACTGACAGAGCAGATAGATCTAGTACGGGATCAAGCTATGGAAATAGAACTGAAAGTGCACCATCTGGATACAATAGAAGCTCTGAAAACAGATCTTCTGGAGGATACAGAGGTGGAGCCCCAAGTTACGGTGGAAACCGATCAGGTGGATATGGAAACAGATCTACAAGCGGTGGATACGGCAACAGAGGTGGTGGAAATAGAAACAGAGGCATGGCTCAGCATATTAATGAAAGTAAATACATTAAGAAAGCAGAGAAAGTTGAAGAAGTAATATATACACCAAAACACTTATTCAAAGACTTTGATTTAGACGCAAAAATCAAGAAAAATATTGAGTACAAGGGATACAAAGAGCCTACTCCTATTCAGGACCAAACTATACCAACAATCCTACAAGGTAGAGATGTGTTAGGAATTGCAAACACTGGAACAGGAAAAACAGCAGCTTTCTTATTACCTTTAATTGATAAGGTAATTAAAAATCCAAACGAAAAGGCATTAATTATTGTTCCAACAAGAGAACTAGCATTACAAATTGAGGATGAATTTAGAGATTTCTCAAAGTTCATGAATATGTACTCAGTTCTATGTATTGGAGGAGCTAATATTAGAGCTCAAATGTATGGATTAAAAAGAAGATATAACTTTGTAATCGGAACTCCTGGAAGACTAAAAGATCTTGTAAACAGAAGAATGATTGACCTATCTCAATTTAACAACATCGTTTTAGACGAGGTTGATAGAATGTTGGATATGGGATTTGTAGATGATGTTCGATACTTAGTGGAAAAATTTCCAAAGGAAAGACAGTCTCTATTCTTCTCTGCTACATTAGAAAGACAGATGGAAACAATTATTAACTCTTTCTTAAAAGATCCTGTAAAAGTTTCTGTTAAGACTGGAGATACAGCTAAGAATGTCGATCAAGACATTGTTAGAATTGAACCTGGTCAAAATAAAATTGATGTTTTAAAAGATATGCTGCATAAACCAGAATTCTATAAAGTTTTAATCTTTACTAGAACAAAAATCGGCGCAGATAAGCTTTCAAGAGAACTTCAACACGAAGGATTTAAAGTGGACGCAATTCACGGAGATAAATCTCAATATAAAAGACAGGAAGCCTTATACAAGTTTAAAAACGAAAAAATTAGTATCTTAATAGCTACAGACGTTGCTGCAAGAGGATTAGATATTCCTAATGTTAGTCACGTTATTAACTATGACGAACCTGCAACTTACGAAGACTATGTACATAGAATTGGTAGAACAGGAAGAGCAAACCAAAAAGGTATTGCACTAACTTTTGTTGGAAGATAAATTAATCTAGATATCTCTAGCGTGAGCTAGGGATCTAGTAAGAATATTAAATAGAAGAAGAGCTCAGAAATGGGCTCTTTTTTTATGGCTTTACCACCTGTGAATTTGATCACGAGGTCTTGCCGTAGAAATGTTGCGCAATACTGGAGTGTAAGTCTTCATACTTTTTCTTGCTAAAAAGTATGCCAAAAAGCATCGGGGGACAAAACGGTAACTAGCAACAAACCTGGAAGTTAACCCGTTCGTCCCCCGAACCCCAATTCCTAAACTTAAATTACAGCTGTCAGTCATCATAAAATAAGAATCTCGTGATATAATTAGATTCTCATGGCACGAATAAAGTTAGTAAAAACTCTGCCACATCTTATACCCCTATTTTTAAATAATCAGGGTGGTTATGTTTATTCAAATTTGTATTCTAGAGAAATTGTCGAATTCTTTGGAGATCTTAAACCCTATCCTACTAAGCAAATTACATTCAAGTGGATCCAGAAATATTTAGAGCGCCAAGCTGTAAATAGTCAAGATACTTCTTTAGAACAAGAAGCTCATCCAATTTTTAATCGAACAGAACAAGTTTCAGATAAATTGGATTACTCAATAAAAGGAGACATTGTTTCTTTCTGGCCAGTTGGATACGAGCATCCTATTAGGATTGAATTCTTTGGAGATGAATTAGAAGTAATGTATATATTCGACGAGCTTTATGGCAGAAAGATTGCAAATATAGATCAAGTATTTCTTTCCGATGTGATTTTAGAGGATAAAACAGAAAGAGATTCTATCAGGATAGTTCCGAGTTTGCGAGTTACGGGTTTCGAGTTGAATAATCAGAAATCAGAAACTAGTAACCAGGAACTTGAGAAGTATTTATTTTTAAACTCCATTCGAGATATTTCTCCAATTGGTTTTGATGTTTTGAATACAGATTTTACACTTCCTCCTCTCTTCTATTCCAAGATCAATATTTTTGAAAACGAAGTAAATAGATTGAAAAATATTGGCTATGAAGTTCTAATCAAAAGTGAGAATTATAAAACAAGTTCTGAGTTATGGGTTACGGGTGACGGGTTAAATAACTCGCAACTCGAAACACGTAACCCGCAACTGAATAAAAACGAGATTTTAGAGAAGGCAAAGTCGATCAAAAACCTCGCAGCTGGCTTCTCCTCAGAGTCACTCAAGATTGCCGTTTATACAGATAGAGAAATCTATGGAACTATTTTTTTAACAAGACCAGAAAAATCTAAAAAGTTTAATTCAAATATCCAAAAACTCCTAAGACAATTTGAAGGAAATATTGAAATGAACGATTATGTTGTCCACGAAGATTACGGCATTGCACAGTATGCTGGTCTTTCTCAGCAAGAGATAGATGGCACAACAATGGAATATTTAGAACTACATTTCTTTGGTGAAGACGTATTGTTTGTTCCAATAAATCAAATAGAAAAGATTACTAAATATATTGGTAATGAAGGTGCAGAACCAAAGTTGTCTAAAATGGGAAGAGTACAATGGCAGCATGTTAAAGATAAAGTTAAGAAATCTACTTCGCTTCTTGCAAGCCAACTTGTTGAACACTTTGCAAAAAGAGAAGTTGCAAAAGCTGTTCCTATAGACGAAAGAGATACAAAAGATTACGAAATATTTGTAGACGAATTTAATTTTAGAGAAACAGACGACCAATTCAGATCAATTAATGAAGTGCTTTCGGACTTAACAAAAGATAAACCCATGAATCGTTTATTAGTTGGAGATGTTGGATTTGGTAAAACAGAAGTTATTATGAGAGCTGCTTTCAAAATTGTTGAATCTGGCGGACAGGTTGGAATACTAGCGCCAACAACAATTCTTGCTGCACAGCATTTCGAAGTCTTTAAAGAAAGATTTAAGAGTTTTCCGTTTACAATCGAGATGATTTCTAGGTTTAATTCTAAAGAAAAAAATAATCAAATAGTAGATAGGTTAAATAATGCAAAGGTAGATATTGTAATTGGAACGCATAGATTACTAAGTAATGATGTTAAATTCAAGAATCTAAAACTATTAGTTGTAGATGAAGAACAGAAGTTTGGTGTTGCTCAAAAAGAAAAAATTAAAGCTATAAACTACGGAGTTCATGTTCTATCAGTTTCTGCGACACCAATTCCAAGAACTCTAAGCATGGCACTCTCTTCTATTCAAGATATATCCATTATATCTACCCCTCCATATAATAGAAAATCTGTTCATACAGAAATAATTAAAAATGACTGGAACAAAGCTGTAAAAGCAATAGAAGCAGAAGTTTCGAAAGGTGGTCAGGTTTACTTTGTACATAACCAAGTAATGTCCATAAAAGCAATAGAAGCCAAGCTAAAAGCATTACTTCCAGGCATAAAGTTTATTCATGCACATGGACAAATGAATCCAATTGAATTGGACAGAATAATGTCCGACTTCTATATTAAAAAATACGATGTTCTTATTGCAACATCAATCATCGAAAATGGTTTGGACATTCCAAATGTAAATACAATGATTATAAATAAAGCACAAAACTTTGGTTTATCTCAGCTGTATCAGTTAAGAGGAAGAGTTGGAAGATCTGATATACAAGGTTATTGCTACTTATTGTACGATGGGAGATCCCTCGACTCCGCTCGGGATGACATTGAAGAAGAAAATACTAAAGTGAAAGTGAAGCCAAAATTATACCTTGATAGATTACAAACTTTGGTTGATAATCAGGAATTAGGCGCTGGATTTAGAATTGCAAGTAGAGATTTAGAAATAAGAGGAGCTGGCAATATTTTAGGGGACCAGCAATCTGGATATATTTCTACAATTGGTTACGCTTTGTATATTGAAATATTAGCAACAGAAGTAGAAAAATTAAAAGAACAGTTAGAACAGATCAAAAGTATTTCTTAACAATAAAATATGGACGGTAGTTTAGAAAAGGTTGATGTAGAAAACTTAGACCTAGGAATTAATGGTCTTGTTAATATTTTAAGAGAAAAGTATAGAATGTCTGACAGTTCTATTGTTATCTTTTTTACAGCAGTGCTTGCTGATGAGGAAAAGCTAAGTAAAGACTTTATTTTACAAAATATATTATCCAGAAATAGATTAGAAGATTTAAGAGAACAAATTAGGAGTGAATTTGATAAGGAGGTTCCTGATATAGCTGCAAAAGACCTTGAGGGTTTTATAAAAGGAGCAAATGTTCCAGTAAAAGATTACATTTAATTATTAATTTTTTTATATGTACGAAAGAATAACTCCAGCATTAAAATTTGTAAGAAGCAAAGAAAGCATGCTTAAATGGATAGATTTTGACCACTACGTTGAAGGGCTAGCGACTTCACTCATTGAGTCAGGTAATCTTACACAAGGACAAGTGATAATTCTCTTTAGAGCAGCTCAATCTTCAGAACTAGACGAAGCACAACAAAGATTTATATCTGAAGAAAACTTAGGAGATATACTTGATAAGATTAAAGAAGAAATGGAAGTAAATAGCCCTGGATTCATCTCTGAGGAAAGATTTGAAAGGTATATCGATGACGAAATCATTAAGCTTTTAGGTGGAAGTAACTAAATTGCACACTTGGACTCCATAGATTTAAAATCAATACAAGATTATCGAATTCAAGATAAAACAATTCTATGGATAGACTTCGAATCTTTCGAAACGCTTGTTGAAAGTTTACTCGACGGAGGACTTTTACTAGAAAGTCAGTTAATAAGATTATTTGAAATTATTCTGAAAGGTGAAAATATAACTGCAAATGATGAAGCTTTCTTGCTCTGGAATAATTTGGACTATATTGTTGAAGAAATTAATGATGGTTTGGGAGACAGATTTCTCAAGGACATCACGAAAAGTAGAATACGCAGATATATAAAAGAATACAACCTTTCTCAAGAATCTTAGCTTATTGCAGAAACAATAGACTTCTTAACTAGATCGTTACTTAGTATTTCTAACTTCGAACTTTTTATAATTATCAAATATTTTCCTTTTCTAACTTTCTCTGTTTTCAAAATCTCTGCCCACACAGCTCTAATCTTTCTCTTAATCTTATTTCTAACTGTAGCTCTTTTATCTATCTTTGTTGAAATAGAAATAGTCATTAATGGATTTACAAGATCATCTTGATACCATACTTTTACATCAAAAAGTTCTCCGGTAAGACGCTTTCCTTTTCGTGCTATAGCTACAATATCTTTTGAAGGTAATCTGAGTTTTTTATTTAACATAGGATGTATTAACTATAGCCAAATCTTACCATCTTTTGACCAAATTCTGTTATCATTTATAGATTTTCAATAGAATTTTCTTGCCCATTGGGCAACTTAATAATTTACTTATTAAAGCTTATTGGTTATGGTAAAAATTAAATTTTGTGGAGCGGCTAAAACCGTAACAGGCTCAAACTACGTGATAACAACTAATCATGGAACTTTTGCAGTAGACTGCGGAATGTTTCAAGGTCCAGAAGTAGAACATTACAACTTAGAAGACTACACATACAATCCTCAAGACTTAGATTTCGTTTTCTTAACACATGCACATATTGACCACTCTGGAATGCTTCCAAAGCTTACAAAAAATGGTTTTCAAGGCCCAATCTTTGCAACTGCAAATACAATCCAAATTACTACAGAACTACTACTAGACTCTGCAAAAATTCAGGAAAGTAATTTTAAAAGAGGTGAATTTTACGGAAAATATACTAAAGTTAAAGCTTTAGTTTATGGAACACAAGATGCAACAGAAGCAATCAGCAGATTTAGAGCTGTAAAATTTGACGAAGAATTCTCTCCAGCTGATGGTATTAAGATTAAATACTTAGTTGCAGGTCATATTCTAGGTGCAGCAAGTATTGAGGTTGATATTGAAGATGATGGAGTTTGGAAGAAAATTATATTTTCTGGAGATATTGGAAGATTGAAGCCAGGTATTATCCCTACATTTGATACTGACTATAGATCTCAACCAGACGTTGTTTTAGTTGAATCTCTTTACGGAGGCCAATTCCACCCAGATTTACAAGAATCTGTTAGCGAAATGGTTAAATTAATTAGCGAAACTGTTAACAATGGCGGAAGTGCTTTTATTCCATCCTTTGCAGTACAGAGAACGCAAGAAATCTTAAACGATTTAAGAGTTGCTAAAGATGCAGGTGCTTTATCAGATGAATTAAAGGTTTGGCTAGACAGTCCATTAGCACAAAGAGTAACAAGAATTTATACTTCCGCACTTCAACATGGATTAGACAATATTTTCGATTTTCAGAATTTGATTTATGTAAATAAATACAAACAGTCCGAAGGTTTAGCATTTAAGCATGGACAAGTAGTTATTGCTGGAAGCGGAATGGCAGATGGAGGTAGAATAGTAGAACATTTATCTAAAGCTTTAGATAATCCTAAGAATACTGTTATTTTTGTTGGTTTCCAAGCAGTTGGAACAATGGGAAGACTCCTAACAGAAGGAGCAAAAGAAGTTGTAATCGGTTCTAGAAATATTAAGGTAAAAGCAAAAATAGTTCTTCTAAAGGGATTTTCTGCACATGGAGATACAAACGATTACACTGCTTGGGTAAGTAGATTTAAAGGAGAAAAATTACAAAAGACTTTCTTAGTACATGCAGAGATTGATAGATCTAGTGCATTAAAAGAAATTTTTGAGAAAGATGGAGTTAACGGTTGCTATATTCCAAGTATGCAAGAGGAAGTGGTATTATAGGGTATATTTAAATCGATATGGCTCAGACATTAACTAAAGATGAAATTAAAAAAATTGCTGGCTTAGCAAAGCTAGAGTTTTCTGATGTCGAGTTAGATAAATTTGCTGGAGAATTTAATAATATTTTAAGTTATGTTTCTATGATTGCAGAGTGCGATACTACTGGAATTGAATATGAACATAATCTTTCGGATTTTAAAGGAAGTGTTTTACAGAAAGACGAAGTTAAACCTTCTCTTCCACAAGATAAACTTATGCAAAATGCAACCCAAGGAAGAAATAAATTCGGTTATATTGTAACAAGCAAAATTATTAACAAAGAATAATTCCCAATGAGAAAGCTATGGGATAAAATCTCTTCTTTTTTTAAATTTCTACTCAGAAAGTTTAAATCTCTATTAAGAAGATTGGATGGACGTAAACAAATAGCCATAGTATGGCTTATTGTGCTTGTCTCTACTTCTACTTTCACTTTTTATGTATTCTCTTTAACTAACGCAAAACTTGAATATAAGAATGCAATTTCAGTATTTAACCTTAGTGATTCTGATGTAATTTATCAACAAGGAGATCAAATCTATAATTTGCCAATATTCGAATCTCACTATCAGATATCAACATCTAATGAGAAAGTAACTATCAGTAAGAGTGATCTTAAGAAAGAAGAAAAAGAGCTTAGCTTTGAACAAAATAAATCGAAACTCTATATTTATGTTGCGTCCGAAGACAATAGGTACTGTTTTGTAAGTGCAGATGTAACAAATTTATATTACGATACAGGCAGTTTGGACAGTGAACCAGAGGCTGTAACTCAAATAACAACAAATGCAAATCCAATTCTAGAAGCAAATTTAGACTGGAATAAGTACGATTATGTATTTCCTGGTAGATACTTTCCATCTCAAATTAACTATAACTCAGATGGAAAGAAGCTAATTGGCTACTATCCAATTGAGTGTAAAACAATAACAGATTCTAAAGCAGTTGCAGATATAATTACGTTCTATAAAACTTTTAGATCTGAAGTTGAAAGGGAATTGCTGCAGAACGAGTTGGATAAGCTGAAGTAGATTCATGACATTACCACCTATTACTCTTATCCCAAGATCTTATTCTATCCAAGTTGCATACAGTACGTGTGTCACGTTCTATACTTTTTCTTGCTAAAAAGTATGCAAAAAGCATTGGGGTACGAAACGGTATCTAGCAAAAAGCCTGGAAGTTAACCCGTTCGTCCCCCAAACCCCAGATCCTTAGGTTTATTTTAGATTGTCAGTTCATCTTATGTCATCCTGAACTTGTTTCAGGATCTCTTGCTAGAGA
>JBLGEO010000040.1:0-5286 GCA_047445235.1 Candidatus Dojkabacteria bacterium
AACAAGTTCAACAATATCAAGGAACTCATATATCTTCATATTCATGGCTAGGTTTCTTGTTTGATCACTCAATTGGTCTCTAAACTTAGTACCTGGATTAATTCTTATGAATAAAACGCCGCAACCTGCAAGTATTTTAGATAATTGATCTCTTGATAATAGTCGTGCCTTATATTCATCTTCTGTCTCGCCTTCTTCATCTTTTCTTGGAAAAATTACCTCTAAAGTTACTTTATCTCCTTTAACCGATGGAGAGTAGCGCAGGTCCTTTCTCTTTAATAATGTTCTTAAAATTTCTTTCTCACCTTCTGTGGGGAAAAGATCCAAGTTTACTGGTGAACCTTTTTCTTTAAGGATGTCTGGCATATATTTTTTCTAATAAATACAGAATGTTAACAAAGTTCGCCGACAGATTCAAATAAATGCTAAAACAGTACTTTTATCTTAGATGATATAATCTTCTCATGAATATCGAAGAAGCAAAACAAATATTATCAAAGCCAGGCCTAACCAGAGATACAGTCATAGCTTTATCAATTTTTAAACAAGAACCAGAGTGGATGTTAGAAAAAAGACTCCAAGCCTATGACCATTACCTACTTCGACCAGTTCCAAAGTGGGGAGCAAACCTAGATGCTTTAGACGAATCTAAAATTAGATTCTATGTAACACCAGAATCTAAGAAAACTAGAACTTGGGAAGAAGTTCCGGCAGAGATGAAGCAAACTTTTTCTGATTTAAAAATTCCAGAAGCAGAACGAAAGTTCCTGGCAGGGGTAGAAACTCAATACGATTCTAATGTTGTTTATGGAAGAATAAAAGAAGAATGGGAAAAACAAGGAGTTGTTTTTACAGATACAGATACTGGATTAAAAAAATATCCAGAACTATTTAAAAAATGGTTTGGAAAATCTATTCCACACACAGATAATAAGTATGCAGCACTAAATACAGCATGCTGGAGTGGGGGTAGTTTTATATATATTCCAAAAGGAGTAAAAGTTAAGGTTCCTTTACAAGCATATTTCTATATTAAGACATCAAACCTAGGGCAATTTGAGAGAACTTTAATTATTGCAGACGAAGGTGCAGAAGTTCAATATGTAGAAGGCTGTAGTGCGCCTCAATACTCATCAGATGTTCTACATTCGGGAGTAATAGAATTGATAGCCTTAAAGGGCTCTAGAATTCGATATACAACTATTCAAAACTGGGCAAAAAACATTTACAACCTAGTTACACAAAGAGGTTTAGCTTACGATGATTCAAAAATTGAGTGGGTGGACTGTAATATTGGTTCCAAAGTTACAATGAAGTATCCTTCTGTTGTAATGGTTGGAAGTAGAGCACGAGGAGAAATCTTATCTATTGCTTATGCAGATAAAGGACAACATATAGATTCAGGAGGAAAACTTATTCATATAGGAAAAAATACTTCCGGAATTATTACAACTAAATCAATTTGTAAAAATGGAGGTAGAACAAGCTACCGAGGTTTAGTTAAAGTTACAAAAGGTGCAAAGAACACAAAAGTGAAGGTGGTATGTGATGCCCTTATTCTGGACGATATATCACAAACAGATACATATCCCTATAACGAAATTTACGAGAAGCTTTCAAAAGTTGAACACGAAGCTAGTGTATCTAGAGTCTCAGAAAATCAGCTTTATTACTTAAAGTCTCGAGGAATTACAGAGGAAGAAGCGGGTGGTCTAATAGTTTCTGGTTTTATAGAACCAATTGCAAAAGAACTTCCAATGGAGTATGCAATGGAAATGAACGACCTTATAAAAATGTCAATGAAAGGGAGTGTAGGATAATGGCCACGATTCATCAGGATTACCAATATAGCGGCACAGCCGTCACCACCTTTATCCATAGATCCAAGCTCAATCTAAATTGCTTTTCTCATCTGTGTCTTCCCGAGCGTAGTCGAGGGATGATTTTTCGCGTTAGTCTCGTTTTTACATTCTGATAATACTTTTAACATGTCCCATTTCTCTTCAATCAGTGCTATTTTTTTAACATGAGACCATTTCTTTATTTGTTTTTCTAATAATATTGCCTCGCGAATAAAATTATGTCTTGAACTCCAAACAAGATTAACTGGCAATCTTTTAGAAGTGTAACAACCAAAAATTTTGTTATTTTGATGTTCAAATAATCTACGATTTATATTGTTAGTTAAACCAGTATAAAAGGTATTATCATTACATTTTAGAATATAAACATAATAGGTTTTCATTTTGCCATCTTAGCATAATTTTAAATCATGGTTCGACTCCGCTCACCATGACACATCGATTATATACTGTCAGCTACGGGCTTTTATAAGCCTTTCCATGCTATAATTACGGCATGCGAAATGAAATACAGTACTCACAAAACTTTGTAAAAAGTGCAGATTTAATAGAAGAAATAGTTAAAACCAAAACTACTATTAATTCTACAGATACAGTTTTAGAATTTGGAGCTGGAACAGGAAAAATAACAAAAGTTTTAGCAGAAAAAGCTGGAAAAGTTATAACGGTAGAAAAAGACTACGATCTTTTCTATGCACTCTTAGAGAAATTTAAAACAAAACCTACAGTTAAAGTTCTTAATTTAGACTTATTAAAGTTTAATTTAAGTACGGTAGAGGACTACAAAGTATTTTCAAATATTCCATTCAACTTAACATCAGAAATTGTTAGAAAACTATTTTTAGGTAGAAATCCTCCTAAAGACACATACTTAATTATGCAGAAGGAAGCTGCTTGGAGATTAATAGGAGACTACTTAGATACATCTAGATTTTTAGGCCTTTTAATAAAGCCATTCTTTAAAATGGAGATTGTCCACAATTTCGAAAGAGATGATTTCTCACCGATGCCTGCAGTAGATATTGTATTGTTACGATTCGAAAAGAAAAAGTATCCTGAGATTCAAAAAGAAGAGAGAGACAGCTTTTACGACTTTGTTACATATGCTTTTGCTAACTATAAAGGACATGCCAAAACATCTTTCAATCGCTTATTTACATTTGAACAGTTTAAAAGAATTTCTACAGATTTAAAAATCAATTTTGCAAAAAGTATTGCAGATATTCGATATGCTCAATGGATTGAGTTTTATAAAGTATTTAAGACTTTAGTGAGCGAAGATAAAAAAAGATATGTTGGAGCCTCTTACAAAAAGTATTTAATGGAAAAGGCAAGTACTCCCAAAGTAGATAGAAGAAGTAGAGTAGGCAGAGGTAACCAATAGTCTAATCAGTTTGCAAAGTAGAAAACAACTTACCCAAAGGGACTTGAGGAGGTAAAAGTTCACTTAAGAATCCCTTCTCTCCTTCTGTAAGATTCTCTTTCTGAATTCCCATGTTAGCTAATATTTTATCAAAGATACTTACTGAAATCTTATAGAATTTTTCCTGATTAATTTCTTCTCCTAATCTATTAATAAATGGAGATATTAAATTGTTAAAGACTTGTAATATCAGATCTGTTGAGACAAATATATCGTATCTATTAGCACCAGTTCTGCCAGATTTATTTATTTTTTTTGTATTTGCTTGTTCTCGAGTTAGCTGACCAAGAGTTATCTCTATCTGGTTACCTATACTTGTATCTATGTTTGCAATTAAATCATCCACAGTCAACCTTACTCTTGGCGTTGTTGGCATATTATCTGTCATACTTTTTTATTAAAAAATAACTTATAATACTTAGTTAGTTCAAATATATCATAGTTTATAAAATGTTTCTAAAGAGTAACGAAAAAATAATATATAAAGAGAAGATTGCAGAAAATATTTTTTTCTTTAAATATTCACTTCCACTAGATTTCGAATGGAAGGCAGGGCAATATATTGGCGTAGGGATATCGAATACATATAGGCGATGCTACTCAATTTGGGAAGCTAAGGAAGGTGTCTTAACTTTACTTGTTGATACAAAGCCAGGAGGTTTAGCATCTCAGTTTTTTGATGATGCAGAAGTTGGTGCAGAGAATTTAATTTTAGGTCCTTACGGAAGATTCTGGGTTCAAGAAACAAACTTTCAAAAGGTCTTTATTTCCACTGGAACAGGAATTGCACCGTTTTATCCAATGGTAAAAGAAGCATTGGTAAAAGGAAATAAAGTAACTTTTGTCTTCGGAGCTTCTTCTTTCACTTCCGAGATAGCTTATCCATATTTTAAAGAATTTTTAGAAAACGAAAACTTTAAATACGTTCAGGCAATAACAAGAAACACTCAGGAGCACATTCCAGACAATCAAGATAAGAAGGTTGAGGTTAAATTTGGTCGAGTTACAACTGTTGTGCCAGAACTAAACTTAGATTATAAAAACTGTGAGTTCTACCTTTGTGGGAGTCCAAATATGGTAGACGATATGGAAAATGTACTTCGAGAAAAAGGAGCGGATAAAATCCTTCACGAAAAGTATACTGCGTGAGGATCTCCTTTTCTTTTGCAATGGAAATTTTCAATATTTAGCTAAAATCTTGTCTCTACACTGAGAATTGTTGTGTTATCCACTCTTGGAATCTTCTCTCGATCTCCCTTACTACATGCTAGATCGGTAGCTAATATTAATGCTGAAAATCTTAAAAAATGATATAATTACCTTAATATTTTTAATAATTTACCTATGAACATTATTGTAATTCTGGGGATCGTTGTAGTTGTAGTAATAGTTTTTGTTATTTATACATACAATGCATTAGTTACTCTAAAAACTAATAGAGATCAGTCTTTCGCAGATATTGATGTTCAACTAAAACAAAGATTCGATTTAGTTCCTAACCTTGTAGAAACAGTTAAAGGTTATGCAACTCAAGAAAAAACGGTTTTTGAAAATGTTACTAAAGCTAGAACAGCAGCACTTTCTGCACAAAGTATTGATGATAAGATTGTTGCTAATAATCAATTAAGTTCTACATTAAAAAGCTTATTTGCTGTTAGTGAAGCTTACCCTGATCTAAAGTCTAATCAAAACTTCTTAGCTTTACAAAACGAACTTTCTGACATAGAAAATAAAATTTCAGCAGCCAGAAGATTCTTTAATAATGCGACAAAAGAATACAATGTTATTTTGTCTCAGTTTCCTTATTTACTTATTGCAGGTACTTTTGGTTTTAAAAATGCTACATTCTTTGATATTGGAAGTGACGAAGCTGCTAGAGAACCTGTACAAGTTAAACTTTAAGAATGCCAGTAGTTGGTTTACAAACTCATATTTGGAACAATAACTTCAAATCGATAGTATTGTTAATAATGTTTCCAGTTATATTAATATTCTTAATAT
>JBLGEO010000041.1:0-6897 GCA_047445235.1 Candidatus Dojkabacteria bacterium
CTATGGTTGGAATGAAGTTAGGAGAATTTTCTCCAACAAGAAAGTTTTCTGGACATAGTAAGAAAGGAAAGATTGCTAAGACTACAGGTAGTACTGGAGGAAAAGAATAATTTATAAAACTTATTAAGAAATCATGCAAGCAGTAGCAATAATAAAAAATGTCGGAATATCACCTAAGAAGACTAGAATCCCAGCGATGATAGTTAAAGGAATGAAGGTTGATGATGCATTAAACTCTCTAAAATTTATGGAGAAGGGAACAGCACAGCATGTTTACAAAGCAATCAAAAGTGCTGCAGCAAACGCAATGCAGAAACAAGCAAAACTAGAATCATTAGTAGTAAGTGAGATAAGAATTGATAAAGGTGGAAACAGAATTAAGCACTATCACCCAAGAGCAAAAGGAGGTGGATACTACGGATGGATTAGAGGTAAATCAAATATTATGGTAGTAGTTTCAGATAATACAGTAGAAGTTAAACCAACTAAAAAAGTAAAAGAGACTAAAACAGATGAGAATGTCGAAAAGGCTGAAAAAGCAACGAAAAAGACAGTTAAAAAGGTGAAAAAATCAGAGTAATGATGTTATAATTAAAGGCTTTATAATAATTAACAACTATGGCAAGAGGTACACACAAAGTAAATCCAATAGGTTTCAGAATAGGAGTCAACAAGAACTGGCCATCAAGATGGTTTGCTACTAAGGCTGATTATTCAGATAAACTATTAGGAGATAGAAAAGCTAGAAGATTGATTGAAGAAAGACTTAAGTCTGCAGGTGTTGCATCAATCATCATCAAAAGATTTGTAAACAAGATTTTAATTGAAGTTAATGTTGCTAGACCAGGAGTTGTAATAGGAAGAAGCGGTGCAGGTATTAATACTTTGAAGGATGAACTTTCAACTTTATTAAAGCAACCTGTTGATATAAAACCATACGAAGTTAAAAATCCAGATACTATTGCTAAATTAGTTGCAGAAAACATAGCAGTGCAATGCGAAAGAAGAGTTGCTCCAAAGGTAGCTATTCAAAAAGCAATCGATGCAGCAAAAGCTACAGGATTAATAAAGGGAATTGCAGTAAGAGTTGGAGGAAGAATTAGGGGAGCAGATATGGCCAGAGTTGAAAAAGCTTCATGGGGTCAAGTTCCAAGACATACAATTAGAGCAGATATCGACTACGCATTTACAGAAGCACAAGTTCCAAGAGCAGGAAAGCATGGAGTTAAGGTTTGGATTAATAAAGGAGAGAAGACATCATATTCAATAGATTAATCCTTCGATAAACTCAGGATTATAAAGTAAATAACTAAATTAAAAATCATGTTACAACCTAAGAAAAGAAAATACACAAAAGAATTTAGAGGAAGATTAAGAGGAGTTGCACTTAGAGGATCAGAAATCTCTTACGGAGAGTACGGACTTCAAGTTATTGAAAAGGGATGGTTACATGCAAGAGAAATTGAATCAGCTAGAAAAGCAGTTGCAAACTATACAGCTAGAAAAGGAAAGTTATGGGTTTCTGTATTTCCAACTAAACCAGTTACTAAGAAAGGTGACGAAGTTGTAAGAGGAGGAGGAAAGGGACCTGTATCTCATTTTGTAGCAGCTGTAAAGCCAGGAAGAGTTATTTTTGAGCTTGGAGGTTTAACAGAAGATGTATGTAAAGAAGCATTGCAAAGAGCAAGAGACAAGATTTCATTAAAGACAAGAATTATTTCAAAACATCATTTCGAATAAAATGGCTGAAGAAAAGAAAACTAAAAAAACAAGGGAAGTAAAAGAGCCAAAAGCTAAGAAAGAGAAGAAGACTGTTGTTAGTTTTGAAGGGAAATCAGTTTCAGAATTAAAGACAGATTTACAAAGACTTTTACTAGATATAAGAACTGGAAAAGAAAAGAATACATCGTTAGTAAAGAAGTTAAAGGTTACTCTAGCTAGATTAAAGACTAAAGAAACTAAAACTAAATAAATATAATAAATATGAAAAAAGCAGAAAGCGATTCAAAAAAAGAAGTAAAAAAGACAATAAAAAGAGTACTATCCGGAAAAGTTATTAAACTTAGCGGAGAGAAAACTATTAAAGTAAGAGTTGAAAGAAAATATCCACATAAAAAATACGGAAGAATTATCAAAGAGCACAAGAATTATCTTGTACATAATGAAGATAATGCAGAAGTAAAAGTTGGAGATGTTGTAAGTATTCAGTCAGTAAGACCAATTTCTAAAAATAAGAGTTGGAAATTAATTAAATAAATTAATATGGTTCAAAAATTATCAAGACTAAAAGTAGCAGACAACTCTGGAGCAAAAGAGATTATGATTATCCAGGTTTTAGGCGGAAAAAAGGGAAGAACTTTCTCTAAATTCGGTTACATTGGAGATATTGTTTCTGCATCTGTAAAGAAAGCATTACCAAACTCTAATTATAAGAAAGGAGACGTTGTTCACGCAGTAATTGTAAGAACAAAGAAAGAGATTAGAAGAAACGATGGTTCTTATATTAGATTTGACGATAACGCAGCAGCGATAATTAACAAAGAGAATAAAGATCCTAAGGGAACTAGAGTTTTCGGACCAATTGCTAGAGAATTAAGAGAAAAAGGTTTCAACAAGATTGTATCTATGGGGTTAGAAGTTCTATAAGCATTAATTAAATACTATGAATAAGATTAAAAAAGGAGATTTAGTACAAGTAATGAGAGGAAAAGACGCAGGTAAAAGAGCTGAGGTAGAGAGAGTGATTTTAAAAGAAGGTAAAACATCTGTAATTATCAAAGGTGTAAACGTTGTAAAGAGAGCTCAAAAACCAAACCCACAGTTTGGAATCCAGGGTGGTATTACACAGTTTGAAAAACCAATTGATATTTCAAATGTAATGTTTGTAGATAAGAAGACAGATAAACCAACAAGAGTAGGGATTAGAGTAGATGAGAAAACTGGAAAAAAAGTAAGATTCGCTAAAAAATCAGGAGAAGTTATTTAATTAAACAAGATAATAAAAATGTCAGAGTTAAGAGAAAAATATAACAAAAAAATAGAAAAACAGTTAAAAGAAGAATTAGGAATTAAGAATGATTTCGCAGTTCCAACATTAAAAAAGATTGTTGTTAATGCTGGAATTGGAAGTGAATACAAGAATAACACAGCAGTAGTAGAGGAAATGGTAGATACAATTTCAACAATAACTGGTCAAAAGCCAAATATTGTTAATTCTAGAATCGCTATTTCTAACTTTAAACTTAGAGAAAACACTCCGAACGGAGTAAAAGTTACTTTAAGAGGAGACAGAATGTGGGATTTCTATAGTAAATTAGTAAATACTACTTTACCAAGAATTAAGGACTTTAGAGGAGTATCAAGAAAATCATTTGACGGAAGAGGAGGATATACATTAGGTATTAAAGACCATACTATATTCCCAGAGATCGATACATCAACATTTGTAAAGACAAGATCAATTCAGATTGTAATTAATACAACTGGTAAGAGTAATAAAGATACAATTAGATTGTTAGAACTACTTGGAATGCCATTTGAGAGATTAAAAGGAAAAGAGGCAGAAGCTCAAAAGTAAAGTATATATTGATAAATTTGATATAAAAAGATATAATTCGAAGCTAAAACACAAACTTAAAATATGGCAAACAAAGCAGCAATTGCAAAATTTAATAGAAATCTTGAAAGAGTGAAAAATGGAAATACACATTTTAAGAAAGTAAGAATTAGAAACAGATGCAGAATATGCGGTAGACCAAGAGGATATATTGGTAAATTCAAAATATGCAGAATCTGTTTTAGAAACATGGCTTTAAACGGAGAGTTACCTGGAGTAGTTAAATACAGTTTTTAAATTAAGAATATTAAATTAATCAAATGATAATAGATCCAATCGGAGACTTCCTTTCAAGAATAAGGAACGCAATAGAAAGAAAAAAAGAGACTGTAGAAATCCCATCATCTAAGATGTTGGTATCTGTTGCAGAGATTTTAAAGAAAGAAGGATTTATCGCTGGATTTACAGTAAAAGAAGAAAAACCACAAAGTACTCTAATTGTAGAATTGAAGTATATAAATGGTCAATCTGCTATTAGAGAATTAGTAAGAGTTTCAAAACCAGGTATTAGAAAATACGTTGGATATAAAAATGTAAAAAAGATTATGAATGGAATGGGAATAGCAATATTAACTACACCAAACGGAATCGTTACTGGTGACGAAGCTAAGAAACTGAAGATCGGAGGTGAATACCTTTGTTACATTTACTAAACTAAGAATTAAACACACATGTCAAGAATAGGAAAAAAACCAATCACAATTCCACAAGGCGTAACAATCACAATTGCTGATGGAGGAAGATTCGGCTATAAACAAATTACCGTAAAAGGTCCTAAGGGAGAATTAAGCGAATCTTTTAGACAGGGTATTTCTTTTGAACTAACTGGAGATACATTAGTATTAAAGAAAGACAATGAACTAAAAGAAACAAGAGGATTTTTTGGATTATTCAGAACACTTGTACAAAACATGGTTGATGGAGTTACAACTGGTTTTACAAAGGATTTAGAAATAGTAGGAATTGGATATAGAGCAGAGATGCAAGGAAATAAATTAGTTATGTCATTGGGTTACTCACATAAGATTAACTTTGAACCACCAATGGGAATTGTAATTACAGTTGCAGATCAGGTTAATGTAAAAGTTGAAGGATTTGATAAACAAAAAGTTGGAGAGATTGCAGCAAAATTAAGAAGCTTTAGAAAACCAGAACCTTACAAAGGAAAGGGAGTTAGATATAAGGGAGAAAGAGTAAAGAAGAAATCTACAAAATCAACTAAATAAGCAGAGCTTGTTATTACATAATAAGCAAAAACTTAAAATTACATAATAATAAAACATGAGAGCATCAGTTAAAAAAATACAAAACAGAGAAAAAAGAAAGCAACATATTAGAAAGGCTATTTCTGGAACTCCAGACATGCCAAGAGTTACTGTATTTAGATCAAACCAGCATTTCTATGCACAAGTTATTGACGATGTTAATCACATTACAGTAGCAACAGCTTCAGACCATGAGTTAAAAGCAAAAAAGATGAAAGGAATGGAGAAGGCAGCAGAAGTTGGAAAGGAACTTGCAAAAAAAGTTAAGAGTATAGGAGTAAATGCAGTTGTTTTTGATAGAAACGGATATCAGTATCATGGAAAAGTAAAAGCTCTTGCAGATGCAATGAGAGAGGCAGGATTAAAACTTTAATCAATATAAATTATCAAATATAAATGTCAGATACAAAAGTAGAAGAAACAAAACCACAGCAAACTCAACAAGCTCAAGCCCCACAAGGACAAGAGCCTAGAAGATTTGAAAAGAACAAGACTAAACTTAGACCTAAGAGAAGAGACGATAAGAGAGGAGAAAGAGAGAAAGATGCTTTCGAGACAAAAATTATCGACATTAGAAGAGTTACAAAGATGTTCAAAGGTGGAAGAAGAATGAAGATTAGTGTTTTTGTAGCAGTAGGAGATAAAAAAGGAAAGGTTGGATTGGGATTAGGAAAGGGAGATGATGTTAGAAGTGCACAAGATAAAGCAGTAGTAAAAGCTAAGAAAAATATGATTTTTATACAACTTAAAGGAAATACAATTCCACACGAAGTTTTACATAAATTTAAATCATCAAAAGTTCTACTAAAACCAGCATCACCTGGAACTGGAATTGTTGCAGGATCTTCAATGAGACTTGTAGCAGAAGTTGTAGGAATTAATGATGTTTTAGGAAAGATTATGGGAGCAGACAACAAGATTACTAATGCTTATGCAACTGTTCAAGCATTAGCTTTATTAAGACCAACAAGAATTTAAAAAAGATTATAAGAATAAAATGATAGAAACATTACCATCACCAAAAACTAAACAAAAAGCTAAGAAGATCGGAAGAGGAATAGGATCTGGAGTTGGAGGACATACATCTGGAAGAGGAGGAAAAGGCCAAACAGCTAGAGGAGGACATAAATCCCCAAGACCTGGATTTGAAGGAGGACAGAACCCAATCAACAGAAGACTTCCTTTAATGAGAGGTACTCCAAGTAAAGGTCATGGACATACAGGAAGAGGCTCATTTATGGCTATTCAAAGAAACGCTCCAGTAAAGCTAAGTTTACTTGAAGAAGCAGTTTTAGAATCTAAGAACCCAGAAGTAAGTATTCAAACATTAGCTGAATATGGATTAATCAGTCCAAAATTCCATAAAGAATTGGTTGTTAAAGTTCTTTTTGATAAAGAAATTAAAGCAACTATTAATCTGAAAGGAGTTGCAGCTTCTAAAAGTGCGAAAGCTGCAATAGAAAAAGCAGGTGGAACAGTAGAATAGAAAATTTTCGACAAAGAGTTTAAAGTCCCAGTAATTGGGACTTTTTTTTATTTTCATTTAATCTCAAATCTTTCATTCCTATTGCTCTTCTGATAGACTGGTATTATGCAATAACTGTTTTACCTAGATCAGATGAGGTTTAAAAATGACGCAAAGTTAAATATTTTGAAAGCTATACTGGCTTTATTTTGTGCAACTATATTCATATCCTTTCAAACTAATAATGTAAGTGCTTCCATAAGGAATACTATTAACTATCAAGCCAAGGTTACACAAAGAGCGACAGGCTTAAATGTATCCCCAGATAATTCGGCTTGTGTAGTTACAAACTCAGCAGACACATGTGATTTTAGAATTAGAATTTGGAATGTATCCACGGGAGGTACCTCAGCTTCAGGCAATAATTTAATGTTCGAAGAGTTATTCTTCGTTCGGGTATACTCATTCGATTTATTGAATCTAAATTCTTTCTTCAATATAGGAGCTGTGCTGGGTTCATCTGGTGGAATGATCAAATCAATGTATTGGCC
>JBLGEO010000042.1:0-1927 GCA_047445235.1 Candidatus Dojkabacteria bacterium
ACTCGAGCTCTTCGAATTCGTTTTTTATCTCTTCTAATTTTGGTGTGTGTCGAAGAAGTACGTAGTGAAATGCCAGCACAATTATAATACCTAGCCATTGCCAGGCTTGGGTCTGGCGATTACTGTAAAAAATTAATAGCTGAACAAAATCTAATAGTCCTAATGCAGTTAAAATTAAAAAAATCTCTTGTTTCTTTCTATAAAATAAAGTTCCAAAAAATATCATACAAATTGGCATACCTATAAATAATAGTGTTGTAAAAATATGGTGAACACCAGTTATAAATTCATTAACACCAAGCGGGAAAAGGCCAATAAAACTTATACAGACAGTCGAAGCTATTAAAATAATTGATCTAACTCTTCCGTACTTCTTAAAATTCTCTTTACATAGTTGAATACATCCTACTGTTGCAATAATACCAGATAGAAAAATTAAAAAATTAAAGATAGTGTTTGTTCTATAGTCAGCACCAAAATCACTAACTGTGGAATAAAACTCTCCTATTCTAAAAAAAGGAATTAATACAGCTAGAAAAAATACCGCAACAGCAGCAAAATAAATATGATGTGGTTTTATATCTTCTAAATTTTTATCCAAATGGGTTTATAAAGCCTGAATTATTTTCGTTCTCATTAGTAGACTTCTCATCCTTTTCTAAGTATAAGTTATTTTGAAGATATCCGGTAGATTTTACTTTAACAGGAACTAGCGTATCAACTCCTTCTTTTATTAACTTATAATTATCTTTAGCGATAAGTGCTTTATAAGTTCCTTCAGGTAAATCAAATTTAACACCTCCAGCGTTATCTGTGTAAGCAACAATAGATTTATCCTCATCGTCAAATATTTTAACCATAACCAAGTCTATTGGTTTTCTAGATTTCATATCCAGTAATCTACCTACATTTACTTTAAATCTTTCTCTTACAACTATTGTATTCCAAATTGCTGAAATCGTAAAAATAGTTAAATTAATAAAATCTGTTGGACTTGGGTTTGCAATTATTCCATATAAAGCAAAAAATATTCCAAAAAAATTGAAAATATACATATAAACAATTGTCGGAAGGTATATTCTAGATCTAAATTTCTCTAGACTATCTTTCAAATTACTCTTCTTTGCTTCTTGCTCTTTACTTAAAGCAATATCTCTTGCGATTTCTTTACTAAGTGTTTCAGTATTACTAGAAGAAATCTCTATTTGGTTTCCTTTATATTCATTTGCACTAACTTCTACTAAATATTTTTGACCCATCTTTCCAATATTCAATCTGTATCTCCCGTCTAAATCGGAAACAGTTTGACTAATAAACTCCTTATTTCCATCTTCATCTATAGTTTGAAGTCGTATCGTTGCAAGTGCAATAGGCTTGCCTGTCTCAGTATCGTAAATAACACCCCAAAATTTTCTTTGCCTAGGAATTGCATAGCCAACAAATAGGAATATTACCTCAGCAAAACTTCTTCCTTGGGATAAAACAATTGTGCCGAAAATTGCCGAGATAAATGACGCCACGAAGAATATGGAATAGAACTGAACTTGAATGTTAGTAATTACTTCATTTTCGTTAACTGTAGATCCAGCAATAAGATCGTTAGTAGGTACGTTAAGAACTTGTCCTACAATTATAACTGCTCTGTCATATCCAACAATCTGGACGAAAATATGAATGAAAGCCCAAAAAATACAAAATGCTAATGCGAAATACTTAATGAAGTTAAACAGAAACTTGCGTACTAAGTGCATCTGCTAAATTTTAAGAACTATTTTGCTTTTATTATATCTTTTCCAACAAATTCTACCAATGCCTCTGGAACAGTTATAGATCCATCCTCATTCTGGTAATGTTCAATTATTGCAATGAGTAGTCTGTGTGTTGCTCCCGTATCATTTAGAGTGTAGGCATACTTTGAATTACCCTC
>JBLGEO010000043.1:0-9442 GCA_047445235.1 Candidatus Dojkabacteria bacterium
ATTAAACAAGAGGATGGAACTTACAAAATGGTCTTGGACGATGCTGTTAAACAAGAGATCTACTACTTTATTAGAGATCTAATTATGCAATTAGACCCTACAGTAGACATTATCCACACTACTGGTAAAACAGAATTTGGCATTTTTAGAGACTACGCTTGTGCTTTAGGTGCAGAAGGAGACATTACAATTCCATTAATGGAAATATTAAAAGAATTTTCGGACAGAGGTGGAATAGTCGTTTTCGAACATGAAGATTTAGCCCAGGCTGTTGAAAGCAAGAGAAATATTGAATTCTAAACTGATTAACTACCAAACTGTCGAGAAATTCCCGCAGCATGCGGGAAGAAGTAACCCACCTAGAAAGACCTGCCAGAAATACAACCAACGGTGGCAAAGCTAACATAAACCTAAAGCTCGCATCACGCGCTAAGGTTTCTAGCTGTAACTCATTAAATTGACTACCGCTATAGGATATGTAAGAATAATTTAATGTACAAAGTATCTCTAAACTCAAAAGGAATAATTGAAGTGGTTTACAAGGGTGCTCTAACTCTAGAGGAATATGCAAGAGCCGACAAAGATGTTTCGTTATTACTAGATATTTTTCCAAACAGAGAAGGATTAGTACAAATAGATATCTCTAAACTTACAACAAATACAAGTGAAGGGAGGAGAGCAGCAGCAGCTTCCGCCAAAAATATGAAAAATTGCAGAGTTGCTTTTATTACTCCAAATATTATTAATAGAGCACTTACAACCCTTCTAATCTCTTCCGCAAATAGAACCGAACTAGATAAAGTTTTTAGTAACAAAGAAGATGCAAGCAAATGGCTAGAAAGTCTGAGGGAAGAATTTCAGAAATAATCTAAATTAACTTGAAGAGTAATGAGACCTTAGGTAGATTGACCCTCCTACTACTTGCAGATTTACTTAATAATCAAGTGACTGGCTTACTTAGAAATGTAAGTTAATAAATTGAGAACTCAGTAACAACAGTTGTGCTACCAATTAAATCTGTAAATGCACCATTCACACCTGGATTTGTATCTACCTCAAATAATCTACCGTTTATAAGGCTTTCGTTACTAGTGCTACCATAGACAATTACATAGTAAACATTAGCCTTCTTAGATAAAACAGGTATTCCAAAAATATCTCCTTTTAATTCCGTTGGGAGCAAAGATGATATTAGATTCTTAGGTCTACTTCCATCTGTTAATGAAGTATTTTCAATAGACTTCCCGGTGGAAGTATCTAAATCAAAGTAAGAAAATGTACTTGAATCTAAATTCACTTGAGAACCGTTTAATGCATACTGTGTTTTTACAATTGAAATCCTTCCGTTTGATACTGGCGTCCCATAGAATGAAAACTCAGCTCCATCTGCAGGAAGTAATAGAGGTGTAACTACCCCAGTCTTTACATCAATTTTAGAAATTCCCGAGAAGCCTCCTATACTTACTGGTTTCATAACTGTTCCAATAACATTTGTCATAAATACAATTGTGTTAGAGTCTACCCAGAAATATTGTGGAACATCATCAAAATGTTCACTAGTTTCAAAACTAGATAATAGTGTTTTAGTAACATAATCATAAATACTTACTTTTCTTATTGTAGAAAGTCCTTGATTAAAAGTAATTGAACTTCCATCTGGAGACCAATTTACTGCAGTAAGTGCATCTTGGGATGTTAAATATGTTGAAGTCGTTTTTGTTGCAATATCGTAAACATAAACATCTGGAGATAAAATAGAATTCTGTGTCATTGTGAATGGCTTATTAAGAAAGATAACAGCCTTTCCGTCTGGACTTATATTTCCACTGGAAGCATCTGCAGAAATAAGTGTATCTTTATTTTCAACCCTATCCAATAAATGTAAGTCATAAACAATTTGATCTCCTTGCAAGCTCTTAGTTGAACTATAAGTTACTTTAGTTGCAGATACAGTACTAACAGTAGTTGGTACAACAGGTGTACTTACAGTTGGAGTTGTAACCGTTGGCGCATTGTTATTAGAATTAGCCAAATAAATTACGCCGCCCACTACAAATATTACTAAGATAATTAGAATCACAATTAAAAGAACTACTCTTCCATTTCCACTTTTATTAATTAGTGGAGTAGTAACAGCAATTACTGGCACAGGTTGAGATGTTGTCGTTTCTGAACTAGTTTGAACAACGGTCTCATTAATTGGATTTAAAGAAGAGGTTGATGATGTCTGTGGAGTTTTCACTGTCTCTGTTCTAGTTGTTGTTATAGACTGAAGAGGGTTCTGTGTAGGCATTACAGGATCGTTCATAGAGTTGTATAAATATATATACTTATAGTATATAACTTAATCTACAAGTAGTTAAGTTTTTCTATAAATGTCCCGTTTTACCGGGACATTTACTTACTAGTGAACAATATTAAACACTGTCCAGTTTGGATCCCAAACCATTCCAGATTTATTTCCTGCTTTATCTGTTAATATTGCAGAAACATAAACATATGTACTAGCTTTACCTGCAATACTCCAATTAAATGTCCATGGAGCGGCAGTTGTGCTTCCTACAAGGATCCATTGCTGATTAGACCAAGATGCTGGAGACCAGACATAGTAATCTACCTTTGCAACGCCACTGTAGTTATCAGATGCAGTAAGCGTTAGTGGAACAGTCGATCCAGTTTGGTTACTATTTTTTACAGGAGAAGTAAATACTCCACTTGGTGCAGCTCTATCTAACGTAACAACTGTCCAATTAGGATCCCAAATTAATCCTGAAACATTTCCAGCATTATCTGTAGCTTTAAATGTTAAGAATATACCTCCGTCTTGTATTCCAGAAACATTCCAATTGAATGTATATGGGGCTACTGTAGAAGAACCTAATGAAATCCATTGTTGATTAGACCATGGAGAAGCAGACCATCCAAAATATTCTACTTTTGCGACACCGCTCATATTATCAGTTACAGAAGCCGTCATTGTAACCGTATTTGTATTGTTATAACTATTTAATGCTGGACTAGTCATTTTTCCAGTTGGAGCAGTTGTATCAGTTACTACAACTGTACAGTTTGAGTTATTAAATAGTTCAACCCCAGTAATAGTTCCACTTCCGTTCACTACAATGAATGTACCATTATCATACTTATCTTGGGTCATATCCCATTTTGTACCAGTTATACAAACAGAAGTTCCACCTCTATTAATATCTGAATAAACTCTTGCAGACCACCCACTTTGAACAGACATAGATTTTGCAGCATCGTTAAAGTTGTAATCAGTTAAATTTCTGTATCCAACTGTTGTAAATTGCACTGTAGGACCAGTACATTGAGCCGTATTGAAGAAAGTAACTCCTGGCTGATTGTATGTTGCGCAGGCAGACTGAGCTGGTGCTGTACAATTTGAATTATTAAACAACTCCATAGAAGAAATACTTGCTTGACCATTACTTACAATTGCAGTTCCATTATCATATTTATCCTGAGACATGTCCCACTTTGTACCTGTTATACATGCAGTAGCACCGCCTCTATTAGTATCAGAGTAAATTCTAGCTGACCATCCACCTTGTACAGACATAGATTTTGCTACATCGTTATAGTTGCTATCAGTTAAATTTCTAAATCCTGTAGAAGTAAATTGTAAAGTTGCTCCAGTACATTGTGCAGAGTTGAAGAAAGTAACTCCAGATTGATTGTATGTTGCACAAGCAGATGTTCCACCGCTAGATGCTGGTGTTGCATCATTATAGAAAGCTATTGCAAATGTTACATCTGGTGAAGCTGCTCCTGCTGTTCCACCTAAATCTGAACCATGTGAACTTAATCTTGCTAAGCCTGTAGTTCCGTAAACTGTATTGGAAGTAATATTTTTGTATAAGACAGAATGTGTATGACATGCTGTTGAATTTCCACTCCAATAGTCAATTCCATTAATTAGATTGTGGTCTGGGCTTCCTCCCATTTTACCAATCTGATCTCCCATATTTACATGAGATGCGGTAGTCATGGAATCTTTTTGAAGATGCACAGCTCTATAGGCAAAATTAGAATTAGCATCTGCTCTAATAACTATTTCATATCCATAACCATTTTGTGTAGTTCCATCTGTGTTATAACCCATTCCTCTATAAATTATGGTCCCAGCTAAAGGAGAAAGCACAGTTTGACCACAATCAAAATTACCAGAACCTAAGTTCCAATCATCTGCATAATAGTCTGAACCTTTATGATCTCCAACTCCTGCTGCATTACCAGATGCGGCCCATCCAGCTTTATTATCCCAAGTAGATCCTGTCCACATCCAACCAATATGAGAAGCTCCACTTGTATTTAGTGCAAAACCTACAGTTGCAGCGCTAACCGACTTTGGAAAAAGCATTAGACCACTGACCATAACTATAACACTGAGCAAAACGTACAAATTTTTCCCAAGAGTTCTCAAAGGGGATTTGTGTCTCATAAGTAAAAATAAAAAATAAAAAAAAGTAGCTCTCGCTACTTCTAGAAAATGAATAACTTAGTAATTGCTAGGCGTTCAATGCTTTTGGACATTCTTATATATTAATTATCGTAATTATAAAATTTTAGTAATTCTAAATCAATAAAATAGTTTCACTTAGATTACGCCAGCTTTTTCGGTTCTATCGCATTGGTGTCTGGATGTATTATTTGCTCGCCTGATTGTAATCTTGTTCTTGTTTCTTTAGCAGCTTCAAGTGAATCTTTATGAATTTCTATACTCTTACCAATATGATCCAACATTTCTGCAGCTGCTCTCTCATCTAATTTTTTCATTTCTTCATTAAGCATATTTCCGGCTGTGGTTGCATTTACATCTCTATCTTCCATAACTTGACCAATTAAACTTGCAAAAAATCTTGTGAAAGCAGTACCCCAAGTATTTTTGTCTGAATTGTAGTATTCCTTATAATATTCTCTAAGTGTAGTTATGTCTGGAGTTTGGTTTGGGTCATGCTCACTTCTAGGGAAATCTGCAGGTAAATCTAAAAGAGAGAATGGCGTTGCATTACTTGAATTTGACATAAAGTATAGATTAACAAATACTACTTAACATACTTCTCTAACAAATGCCCAAGCTTATGCTTTTTAGCATGTAAATATTTTGAATTATCAATTGTAACCGCAACTTCTAAAGGAACACGCTCTACCATATCAATATCACTCGATTCAAATGCCACAATCTTTCTTGGATTATTTGTTATCAACTTTATTTTATTAATTCCCATCTCGTGAAGAATATCCATTACAACCTGATAGTTTCTTACGTCTGCTTGTAAACCTAATTTTTCGCTAGCTTCGACAGTATCTAAGCCATCCTCCTGTAACCTTAATTCTCTCGTCTTCTCAAAAATACCATGACCTCTTCCTTCCTGATCTAAGTAAAAAATCAATCCTCCTTGCTTAGCAACCATATCCATACTCATATCTAACTGCTCTCCACAATCACACTGAGTAGTTCTAAATGTTTCCCCAAACAAACATGCAGATTGGATTCGAACATATGGAACTCCCTTGAAATCGCTCTGTAAAACTTCTACATACTTCATAGAAGGTTGGTCAGGATAATTAGACTTATATGTTGTTAAATTAAATTCTCCATGAATTGTAGGGAATTTTATTGTTTCTATTTTTTCTAATTTGTTTTCCATAGATTACAAGTTCGAATTAAATACGCAATTTTTCTGTACCCAATTATAATCTTCTGTCGTCATTCTTTGTATATGACCTTCAGTTACACCTACAGTCTCTCCATCTAACTCGACTAGCTCTTGTGGGCATGTGTTTGCTGAGAGGTTATAAGGTACTGTCGGTAGAGTATTACTACTTCCGAGTCCTCTAAAAATTAATAATATTGCAAGCACAGTTATTACAATAAGAACAAAAGTTGCTAACGAAACAAAAATAATCACATTATTAAATTTAGTTCTTGAACTCTTTTTTGAAGATTCCATATCTGATGAATTAAGATTTATTTTTTCCGATTTTACCTAAGTGAGTATTTTGAAAGCTATCTTTATATTTTAACCCGTAGCCTAATACACGATCCATGCTTGAGTGTGCAAACATAATAATACCCAAAGCTACAAGTAGATCTTTATTTAAAAAACAACCTAGTAAAAGAACCGTAATTGCAATTGCTTTATGGTGTGTTAAATTGTAAGTAATTGCGCCAATCTCAGAGTTTAAAATATATCCAACCATTCCAAGATCTGGAATTAGAATTAAAATAATAAATAAAGGAAGGCTATAGCCCAAATATATAAAAAGTGCTAAAGATGCAAGAAACATTGCAAGCTCTTCGGTTTTTAATAAATACTTCATCATATCTTTTATTATATCTTTTTTAGTTATAGATTTGCTCTTAGAATTTATATATCGTTAGTGATTTAATCCTTTTCTAAAGTTTTTTCCCTTTCCAAAAAAAGGCTCTGAGAGAATTGAATAGAGGAATAAAGTCCGTAATAAAATTATAAAATGCAGCTCCAGATGGATTTAAAACACCTCCAAAAACGAGCCCAAGTCCTATTATATTTACGATTATCCAAATTGCGTAATCTTGCTTGGAGATGTTTAAAATAAACCTAGAAAGTTCAATAGCTTTTGGTATTTTACTTAACTTATCATCAATCAAAATAACGTCAGATGCATCAATTGCAGAATCAGACCCAATAGCTCCCATGGAAATCCCTATATCAGCAAGGCTTAAAGATGCAGCATCATTTACTCCATCACCAATCATTGCTGTTTTACTTTTAGAATTTAAAAGCTTTTTTACAAACTTCTGTTTATCTGCAGGAAGAAAATTAGCGTGATACTCTTTTATTCCAGATTCTAAAGAAACTGTTTTAGCAATTTTTTCATTATCTCCCGTCAACATTACTATTTTCTTTACTCCAAGAGCATCAAGCTCTCTTACAACTTTCTGTGTATCAGATTTTACCCTGTCACTTAGTGAAATAACTCCAACAACTTTTTTTGTATCCGAAATAACGGAAACATTAAACCCTTTATCTTCTTGCTCCGAAATAAAATCTGTATAAGCTTTATTTATTACTCTTACTTTCTTTTCTACAAAATCTTTCTTTCCTAAGAAATATGTCACGCCATTAACCACAGCTGTAATACCATGTCCTTCTATCTCTTCCAAATCTTTAGGTTGTTTATATTTTGTTTTCTCTAACTTTGCGTATTCTGCAATTGCCTTAGCCACTGGATGAGTAGAGCCTTCTGTTATTGCGTAAACAATTTGTAAAATATTGTCCTCTTTAGAAAATACTTCATTAACTTTTAGTTTTCCTGTGGTTAATGTTCCTGTCTTATCTACAACTAAAGTTTTTATTTCGCTCATCGCCTCTAAATATTTTCCTCCTTTAATAACAATTCCTAATCTAGAAGCAGCTCTGGTACCACCAATAAAAGCTAGCGGAATAGCTACTGCAATATCATCCGCACAGACAACTAGAATTATTGAAAGTATAAAGTTTAGGTTTCTTGTAATTAAGTAGAGAATTACAGTAACAATGCTGATTATTATTATGTACCATTTTGCAAAGATATCTGCCCGTTGAGTAATTTCTGGTTTATTTTCTACAGATTCTGACACAAGCTGAATTATCTTTTCTAGAGCAGTATCTTTTCCAACTCGCTCAGCCCTAACTTCAATATCTCCTGAGGTTATAAGAGACGAGCTTAAAACTTCTTCACCTTCCTTTCTTTCTACTGGCAAAGATTCACCTGTTAGAGAGGATAGGTCTAAGGATGCATGACCATTCACAATTTTTCCATCAATTGGCACTCTCTCACCCAGATTTACCATTACAATATCTCCTTGTCTTATTGCTTCTATCCTTATTGTTTGGATTCCATCTTTTGTTTTAATTCTAACTTTCTCTGGCTTTAAGTCTAAAAGACTTTTTATAGAGTCCTCAGTCTTTTTTTCTGTGTATCCATCAACTATCCTAGCTGTTGTAAGCATTAAGTTAATAAATAGAGAAGAGAAGTACTCTTTGTTAGCTAATGCTAGTAACAAGGCAACTGAAGCTAATAGGTCTACGGTTATCTTCCTATTCTTAATTGCTTTTATAGTGCTTATGAAGACAGGGATAATTGCAATTATATTAATTACAAGGGAGATATTTTCTTGATTCTGTGGCTGAAATGCATTGGTGACAGAAAATATAAGTGCAAATATCAAAAGCACAAGTATAAAAACGTCAGATTTAAACGCAAAATTTTTCATATATATTCTGTTTACAACTATATATTACTCTTATTCTCAATTGAAGAAAAGAAAGCCCCGTTTTACAACGAGGCTTTCTGATTAAACTTATATAACTTATTGTACTATTGTGGAGAACTTTCCAGAGTTAATAATAGATTTTGTTGCAGGTCTATAAATAACTATAAGTTTTGAATCTGAAAATGTTCCAATAATGTCATCTTTCTGAGCACTAGCATAGAATACTGGATTATTAGCCTTAACTTTATCTGCATCTACTACAACAGATAAGCCAGGTGTTTCTGTTGAATCTTGTGCAATTAATCCTGCCTCTTTAGCTTTTGATACGACAGCATCCGATGCTGCTTGTTGAAGTTTTGTTTGTTGTGTTGCAGGTGTATCTCCTTCATAAATAACTTTTTTCTCTCCTGCCCTATAAATTACCATCTTAGAACTATAAGCTAAAACATAATCACCATTTTGAGCATCCTTATATACGTCTGCAGCAAATTGATTCTGTTTCTTAATATCATCTATACTTGGTAAAAGTTTATTATCACCAATCACACCTACTACTGGTACTTCTGTTGGAGGTAAATTAGCTTGCTTGCTAGCATCGTTAATTATATTAACTACATTTAATTGATTAAGTAAGTTAGGCGGATTTACTATTAAGATTAATAAAATTACTTGGAAAACAAAAATTAAAAACATCGATAACTTTGCGCTTGGAATAATTTTTGATATTCCAGAAATACCCATTGAACGGCCAGACTCTTGAGATGGCATCAAAGGTGATATTCTAGGTTTTTCACCCAATCTTAAATTTGTTTCTAAAGGCATAAGAAAAAGATAATAAATTTTTATATTGTACTAATAATATACTATTTTGAACTTGTAAGCAAAGCTAACCTTCCAAAACCTGTTTCTAGTTTACTATTCTGGACATATTTTAGCTAAAATGATATTATTCACTACGCTTAATCAGTAAGTGAATCGATGGTTTGCTCAAAAGATTCTTAGCGAGACTAACGAAGTGAAGTCGAGCCTTAGAAGATTTTAGTCCTGTAAGGAGTAGCTCAGTGCAAACAGATTCATAATGAGAACAAGCGAAGCGAGGTTCGAATTAAGAAGATGTTTAGACCAGCGAACGAAGTGAGTCGGTGTAGAGCACGAAAGTAAGATATTTGGTGCGTTTAT
>JBLGEO010000044.1:0-32291 GCA_047445235.1 Candidatus Dojkabacteria bacterium
ACCAACATGATTGGCTCTAATAATACTGGATCTGCTTTTTTAATAGCATTTTTAACTCCATAGAATGCACAAGATCTAAATGTATCTGTGTTTGAGTCAACTTCATGGTATGTACCATCTGTAATCTCAACTTCAATATCTACAACTGGGAATCCTCCTAGAGGTCCTGCTGTAATAGATTCCTGGAATCCCTTATCAATTGCTGGAATATATTCTCTTGGAATAGATCCTCCTTTGATAGAGTCTTTAAAGTTATATCCAGCTCCTCTTTCTCTTGGTCTAACAATCATATCAATATCAGCATATTGTCCAGCTCCACCTGATTGCTTCTTTAGAAGTTCTCTGTGTTCTGCTTCTTCTTTGATTGTTTCTCTATAAGCAACCTGTGGTTTACCCATTGTTACTTCAATTCCATATTCTCTTTTCATAATATCTACCTTGATATCCAAGTGAAGTTCTCCCATTCCAGAGATAATAACTTGTCCAGTTTCAGGATCAGTTTTTGCTCTGAAAGTAGGGTCTTCTGAAATTAGTTTACCTAATACCTCAGACATCTTTTCTTGATCAGATTTTGTTTTTGGCTCGATAGCGAAAGAAACAACTGGCTCTGGGAAGTTAATACTTTCTAGAATTACTGGATATTTCTCATCTGAAATTGTTTCTCCAGTTCTTGTATCTTTAAATCCAACGATAGCAGCAATGTCTCCAGCTTTTACTTCTTTTACTTCTTCTCTGTGGTTTGCATGCATTAAGATAATTCTACCAACTCTTTCTTTAATTCCTTTTGAGCTATTGTATACATAACTTCCTGCCTCTAATTTACCTGAGTAAACTCTAAAGAAAGCTAAGTTTCCAACATGTGGGTCAACTGCAAGCTTAAATACTAAACCAGCAAATGGATCTTTTTCGTCCAGTTCTCTAGTTACAAATGCTCCAGTATCTGGATCTGTAGCAGGGATTTGACCTTTTAGTGCTTTTTCCTCGCCAGTTTCTTTATCTACGTAAGTATGAGACTTATCTAAAGGAGAAGGTAAATATAAACAAACATTGTCTAGCATAGCCTGAACTCCTTTATTTCTTAAAGAAGATCCAGCCATAACAGGGAATAGCTTTAACTCTAATGTTGCTTTTCTTACTCCAGCTTCTAGTTCATCTCCAGAAATTTCTTTTCCTTCTAAATACTTAGTTGCAATATCATCGTCTGCATCTGCAACAACTTCTATTAACTTTGTTCTCCATTCTAGTGCTTTTGCTAGTAAATCTCCTTCTACTGGTTTTGTTTCAATATTTTTTCCCTCATCGTCTAAATGGATCTTAGTTTCCATTCTTACTAAGTCAACAATTCCACTGAAATCATTTTCAACACCAACTGGTATAGAAATTGGAACTGCTTTCTCAGTTAAATGCTCTGTAATTGAGTCATAAGACTTATAGAAATCTGCTCCAATATTATCTAATTTATTAATGTAGCACATTCTTGGAACTCTGTATTTTTCTGCTTGGAACCAAACCTTAGAAGATTGAGGTTCCACACCCATCTTTCCATCAAACACAACAATTGCTCCGTCTAGAACTCTTAAAGATCTTTCTACTTCTGCAGTAAAGTCAACATGACCCGGTGTATCGATAATATTAATTCTGTATAATTGATCATGTAAAGACCAGAAAGCTGTTGTAGCAGCAGACTGAATAGTAATTCCTCTTTCTCTCTCCTGAGGCATAAAGTCCATTTCTGCAGCTCCTTCGTGAACTTCTCCTACTTTATGTTTTCTACCTGTAAAGAATAGAATTCTCTCTGTTGTTGTTGTTTTACCTGCATCAACGTGTGCAATAATTCCAATATTTCTATAGAACTTGGTATCTTTTACCTTGGTGTAATCTAAATGAGACTCAGCCATATATGACTTTTAATAATTAATAAAGATTCTTAATTTAAGTTTTAAACAAAATCCGGTGGGAAATTGGCAAAGAAGTATCCCATAAAAAGGGCAGAAAATCAATATGCTACAGTGACATCCAACTCTTTTAGAGACTCAAATCAATTTTTATTAGTATGGAAAACCATACGAATATCCGTAGCCATAACCATCACCGTAAATTCCACCTTCTAGAATCTGAGATAATCTAGTATAACCAGCATCAGTAGCGGGACTAACATTCTCAAATGGTTCAGATAAGAATCTATCCATTGCCCAACCATTAACGCTTCCTGTGTATGTCTTCCCATGATATTGGAAAAGAACTGAATAGTTTACATTTGAGTATCCAAAGTAAGGATAAGATGCTGGGTAAGATAAAGCACTTATAGTTGGATACTTATTAGCTAAGTCCAAAACAAAAGATGCTGGGTATGATGTTGGGTAATAGTTATAGTAACTATCATAGTAAATATACTGTCTAATAAGCACATTTACAACCTCACCACCTATATTTACGGTTCTAGCAAATTCAGTTGTTCCAAATGGTCCGTAAGATCTAAAGTTCTTCAACAAATAGTTGTAGTCTGCATTAGTATCGTATTGTTCAAACAAATAAGTAGAGTAGTCGTTTAGTGTGGTTAGAGAGTAATTTAAATTAGGAACATTTGGTCCAAATCTTTTCATTAAATCTGCGAATGTTGCATCTCCATTAGTACCAGGAGTATAGAATTTTCTATCTTTATAGTAATCTGCGTTTGGTAGAGCAGCCGGAGTATTTTTAGAAGAAAGATAAGCTATTTCAGTATCGTTCACTGGAAGTATTAAGTCCTGATTGGTTTCTTTTAAATAATTACCTATTCTATTTGCATATTCAACTCTATCGAATACGTAGTTAGACCAGTCAACAGTTCTAACATCTGAACTTGCAACATTTTGAAATTCGGAGCTAACAACACTAAAATCCGTTAATTTATATTCAACTTTATAATCCCTAGAATATATAAGTGTTTCTGGTGCTACATGATCTACGTAAGTTTTAGAATTACTTATTTCAAACGATTGTGCATCAACTGTATTTATTGATACTAAATTGATGTTTCCATCAGCATCTAAATAAGGTGCTACTGCAGGGTTTGTATTATCTGCACAGCCATATTTAGAAGTTATTTGAATTTCGTAAAAAGTCTTATTTGCCTGTTGATATACTCTTTGAATAGTTGCATTCCCTCCGAAATAATTACTAATTATATTGTTTAAAACTGCGAACGAAACAGGACCAGAGACTGGGTTGTAGTTTGGTACTGGGTAACTTAATATGTCACTAGACTGCTGGTCGTACCAGTAAGATTTATAAGTCTGTTTTATAGCGTAATCACCTCCAGCATAAGAGTAAGTCTCGTTAATATTTTGACCGTAATGTGAGTTAAAGAATCCTTTTAATGTTCCATCAGGATATTCATTATTTCTTACATAGTAAGAGTTGTTAGAGTCAAAAAATTCTGAAGATATATATCTACCTGGAGAAACGTATGAATATAAATAACCACAAACATCTGAAATTTGTCCAGGTGTTATAGCCTCTGTAGTTTTTCTATAATTATATTTTGTTAAATCCGGCTGTTCGTTTGGTCCAACTGCAACATTATTGCCACTAGAACCTAATCCAATTGGTAAACCTGTAGCTGGATCCACTGTTACATAACCAGAATTTCCAGAAAATTTACTTTTTGTTCCAGGAGTTGCAGTTTGTGAATTCTGATTTCCAGTTGGATTTATATTTGAGTTTACAGATGTTTTAGGATTATTTTTAACAATCTGAGATAAAATGTCAGCCTTCTGAGCAGGGTTTTCTTCAATTTTCTTTGCATCAGCAATTTCTTGTGAACTATTATTATTATTAATTACAAGAAAAACTAAAACAATTGATATTACAGAAAATACCGCTACACCAAGAAAAATAACAATTCTAGATTTTGGATTTGCAACATACTTCTTAAACTCTTCCAAAAATGATTCATTTTCCATAAAATTAAATAAAGGTTAAATACAAGTTTTAAATTGACAACTATTATTAGGATCTCTAGCAACATAACTTCCATCTGGACAAATCTTTATATCTTGAGTACAAGCACTAACTGAAGTCGTTGGGCAATCCTCAAATTCACAATTAGTTGCTGGATTTCGACCTACAGAAGATCCATCAGGACAAGCTTTCAAATCATTCGTACATGCTTTTGTTGCTGGACATTCTTTAAATTCACAATTCTTTGTTGCATCTCTACCTACAGCAGATCCATCTGGACATAATTTAGCTTCCAATGTACAGGCGATACTTCCAGGAGGTATAACAGAGGTTGGAGTAGATTTATTCATTAAGTAATAAATGAAACCGAAACCACCAACGCAAATCAGGCAGATAAAGGCAAGTACAAAACAGGAAACGAAAATCAGTGTTTTTTGATTCATCTTGAGGAAGTAATATATTAACTTCTTACTCATTCTACAATAAATTGATATAGGATATAACTATTTTGTACTAAGAAATTTAAGAATTTGCTATTATAGATCTATGAAGAAATCACTTTTAGTAATTGGCTTACTGGCTCTGTTTATTTTGACACTGATCCTAAACGGTTCACCTTTTATTTTTGGAGATGGTTATGGATACTTCCATAATGCAAAAACATTAACAACAACTGGTACATTTCTACAAACAAACAAACCTGAATACTTTCCATACACAGGACATGCAGTGACAGAAGAGAGTGGTAAGTTTGTAACAGTTTACCCTCCTGGAAGTTCTCTATTAATGTGGCCCTTTCTTTCCATTTCCAAACTAATTTCATCGGGAACGGTGTATTCGGATTACTACAAAGCTTTTGATGGGCATTCACTTGCAGATGGAGTAGCAGTTTTGCTTGCTGCAAGCTTTTATATGATTCTTGCTGTCTTAATAATTTATAAGCTTTTAAGAGGTCTAGGATTTTCAACAAAGATAACATTGGTGAGCTTAACTGCAGTCTATTTGGGAAGTTACATAATTACATATACTGAACAGTTTGCATCTTACTCTCATATATACGAAATATTTGCAGTTTCACTTTTACTATATTGCCTTTATCTATTTGGTAGGAGATTTGAATATAGATACATGCTCTTTGCCGGACTTGCGACAGGCTTGCTAGTTCTTACTAGACCAATAGATGCTGTGATTGTATTACCTATATTTATATTTATTGCAATTTACAGAAATCGAAAGGCTTTAACTTACTATTTATTAGGAGGAGCCCCCTTTGCGTTTCTATTTCTGGCGTTCAACTACACTTCGTATGGTAACGCTTTATCTACAGGCTACGGTTCTACGGAAAAGCTCTTTGATTTTTCTAAATTTAATTTAGGAAATTTATTATTTTCAGATGTTCGAGGTTGGTTTTTCTATTCTCCAATTATGATATTGGCTTCTATAGGATTAATTCTATACGCTAGAAAGAACAAACCTTCGTTCTTAATCTATCTAGCACCTTGTATTTTATTAATCGCACTTTATTCATTCTGGCCTAATTGGTGGGGAGGAGATAGTTTGGGACAGAGATTTTTAATGGTTCTAGTTCCATTTATGGCTATTGGTTTAGCAAATTTGTTGAAGATGATTAGGGATTTTAGATTTGCTAGCCTATACAAACCTTTAATACTTTTTGTAATTGTAATCTGCACTTTCTATTCTCTAATAGTTACAGCACTGTATAGAGTAACTCCGACTGCAATTTTATATGCAGAAAACTTAGATACTGCTGCTAGATATCCCGAAGTCACACCTGCAGAAAGATTCACACCTATCGATATACTTTCTTACCACCTTTCTGCAATTATGATTGATGGATTTGGAACACAACGATACTGGAATGACATACAGAAAGGATTTAATGGTGGTAGAAGCTTAGCACTATTAGCAGCTGGATTAACAGACCCACTAGCTAGAATAGAAAGAGTTTCCGATAGAGAATTTATCCTGCACTTAATTCCAAACAATGCTGGTAAAAGTATGCTTACAAATATTACCGTAGGGATTGTTCAGAAAGATAAATACACAACTTTCAATATTGCTAATGCAAACTTTACAAAAGCATCGGAAATAAAATTTAACTGTATTGAAGATATTAATTGCTCTGCAGATTGGAAAGGAACAGATGCTGGAACTGGATATGAAAGAGAGATATTACCAAAGAAAACTACTGACTTGAAAGAAGTAAACTATAGTTCAGATTTGAAAGTAGACTTTAAAGCAGATCAGACTGTAAACTTTGTAGATTATAAATTGAAATATTGAACCTTAACTGACCTGGATGATTTGTCACTTTCTCGCGATTGGGGGTTTGAGGGAAAATGCTTTTTGACTTCCACATCGACTTCTTCAAAAACCATTTACCCTCAAAACTTTTGCAGCACTTTTAGTTATAAAAGTGCGAATGAGAATACTGACGCAAAGCAAACAATGAATAACCTTGAGAATTTATTAAAGGTGGTAACGGCTTTGCCGCCTAGAACGAAAAATGATACTTTTCTAAATCAACTTTCTTTTCCTCAGTAAATACAATTCCATCGTTCTCTAATCTTTGTTTCTGTTCTTGCCATCCTCCTAACGAAAACTTTTCTGCAAGCGAACCGTCTTTTGCAACAACTCTATGACAAGGTACATTTCTGTCTTGGTTTCCATAAACTGCCCATCCAACTTTTCTTGCGTCTTTGCTTCCAACAAATTTAGCAACTTCTCCATAGGTAGTTACTTTTCCTTTTGGAATTTTTGCAACTGCTGCTCTAATTTTTACGAATAAAGATTCTTTTTCTTCCATATCTTGAAATATTTTACTAATATATGCGAATTATATAGTAGATACTTATTATAATACAAATTTATGGGAATTTTCTTTTTTAGAAGACCATTGTTAAGAAGAAGACTTTTCAGAAGAAGATTGTTCTGGAGAATCTAATTCTTACGAGAAAGATATTGAGACTCAATAAAGAATCGGTAATCAAAGTTTTTAGCTTTTGAAATCCCGATTCTTTTGTTTTTTAGTATTAATGTTTCATCTAACTTAAAACCATCATCAATTAGAAATAATTCTGAATCTTCAGAAGTTAGATCTATTCCGTCTAAACTTTTAGTTATTCCTAAAGCTTTTGTTAATTTTCCTGGACCAGAAGTTAAATCTTTCAAATTTTCTTTCACTCTAGCAGTTTTCATAAATTCAATTCCCTCAATTGGGTCTAAAGCTCGAATTAAGACACTCGTTGGAACATTGCAAACTACATCAAAACAGACTTGCTGATGAATAGAGTAAAGATATGCAACTCCAGGTTTTGTAAAAAGTGACTTTGTTCTTTTTGTTTCTCCTTTAAAAGAATGAGCAGCTTCATCTTGATCAGCAAGATAAGCCTCAACTTCTACAATTCTGCCAGTAATAGTTTGACCATCAAATTTATGTACAAGCACTTTCCCAAGTAATTCGGGCGCAACAAGTAGAGCAGATCGATTGTAAAAGGGCCTTAATAGTGTTTTCATGCTTTAATAACTATCTAATGCATTCTATTCTTTCTTGATAAAGCCGCTTAGAAGATTCGAACTTCTGACCCTCTGTTTACGATACAGATGCTCTACCAGCTGAGCTAAAGCGGCGTGAATGAATTATATACAATTTTCATGTAAAAAATTCATAAATTAAAAAATATGTATTTTGTCACTAGAGATCAGTATCTCATTAGTGGTAAATGTTCTATAGGACACTATCGTTGAATTTACTTTTTTTATAAAGTAACTTTATAAATTAAATATAAAAATTAAATATAAAAATTTATTCTGTACGACTATAGGATAACCTATCCGAGAAAACTATTTGATCGAAAGCACTATAATCTTTATATATAAATAATTATATTTGATTTTACTTTTAAAATACCCTAAACTAAATCTAGTTACTTTTCTGTAACTTTTACCTGTAAATTAAATAGGTACATATGTGGACAAGTATTAAGTAAATATTTTTTATTTTATGTTTATGAAACTATCACGAGGAGTTTCAGTAATCGTTTTTATATTAATGTTTACGTTGGGACAAACAGTTGTTACTAAGGCAGCTACATCACCTGTTTTTGGTGCTGCAGGTAGTTATGCTGTATTAGGTGGTTCTATTGTAACTAATACTGGTTCAACAACAATTACTGGGGATGTTGGTGTAAGTCCAACAATTGGAGTACCTCCACATATAACTGGTTTCCCACCTGGAGTTATTAATGGAACACAACATGATGGAGACACAAGTGCTGCTAATGCACAATTAGATGATACAGCTCTATTTGGTGCTATAGACCAAGGTTGCGATACTACATATGGTGGAGTACAAGATTTAACTTTAGTTTCGCCACTTGTAGCAGGAACATATTGTTCAACAGGCTCATTTTCTCTTACAGGTAATTTAACTTTATCTGGAACAGGAGTTTGGATTTTTAAATCCGCTTCTACAATTATTACTTCACCAGGTTCTTCTGTAACAGGTGGAAATCCATGTAATATTTGGTGGAGAGCAGTTAGTTCTGTAACACTTGACACTACAACTTCATTTGAAGGAAATGTTTTAGCATTAACTTCCATTACAATGAATACTGGTGCAACTCTAAATGGTAGACTTTTAGTTCAAACAGGGGCAGTTACATTAAATTCTAACGTAATTACAAATGCAGCTTGCTCAGCCGCATTCTTACCAAGCACAGCAGGTGGCGATAGAGCTATACAAAATGCAAACTTTCCTTGGAACATTGCAATAATAACTTTAGCTACAGTTTCAACTCTTTCATACTTCTTTAATAGGAAGAAGAAGGGTTCTTTAAATTGATTTTTAAACGTACATGAATAACGGTAAGACTCGAGAGGGTCTTTATCGTTATTTAGAACCTTATATCAAACAATGAGAAGCTATAGAGCAGTTTATGGGATTATAATAATTTTCTTATTCGCCCTTAACCTAGCAGGTATAGTTACAGCTGCTACTTTTATCAATCTTAACACTGCAGATAATTTTTCGATTTTGGCTGGTTCGACAATAACAAACACAGGTTCAAGTGTAATAAATGGCGACATGGGTCTAAGTCCTGGAAGTTCTATTACTGGATTTCCTCCAGGAACAATCAATGGTACACAGCACGTTTCTGATGCTACAGCGATTCAAGCTAAAACTGACCTAGATACTGCATATTCTAATGCATCTGGGCAAACACCAAACACAACAATAGCAACCGAACTGGGAGGTACAACAAAAGGTGCTGGAATATACGATTCCGCAGATGGAACTTTTGGAATTACTGGTACTTTAACTTTAGATGCTGCAGGAAATCCAGATGCAGTCTTTATTTTTAAGACAACAACAACACTTATAACTGCTGCTGCAAGTAATATTGTTTTGATTAATGCTGCCCAATCTTGCAATATTTTCTGGCAAGTTGGTAGTTCCGCAACTTTAGGTGCAAATTCAACTTTTAAAGGGAATATATTGGCATTTACTTCTATAACTTTGGGTACTGGAGCTAACGTAGAGGGTAGAGTGTTGGCTAGAGGTGCAGCGGTTACTTTAGATACAAATAATATAACTCCCATAGCGTGCCTTGCTCCTCCAACACCACCTTTAATCCATTTATTAAAGACTCCCAGTAGTTTTACAGTCCCCTACAATGGTAATGTAGTATTTACCTATACAGTAACTAATCCTGGGACCGTGGAATTAAACAATGTGAGTGTTATAGACGATAAATGCAATACTATCTTAGGCCCAACTGGAGATACTAACAGTAACAATTTATTAGAACCTTCAGAGACTTGGGTGTACACTTGTCAGATGAATTTAACAACTACAACTACAACTACTAACACTGCTACTGCACAGGGCAGTGCAAATGGATCAACTGTTTTAGATTTTTCTGTTAACACTGTTAATGTTACCTCCTTGGTGTTACCTAGTACTGCTGTAACTTCTACACTTGAAAGTAAGATTTTTAATATAATCTTAATAGGGCATTGCTTTTATGGGTATATTAATTCTCTTTTTAAAAAAGAATAGCTATACCAGAAGTTAGATAATTAATAAAATGAATCTTATAAAATTTCTAAAAAATTTAAATACCCTAGTGTCCATTATAATTGTAGTGCTAGCTATTTATATTATCCTGATCCCTCAGCTACCGGGAATTATTTTTGCAATGAGCACCAATCAGTATTATGGTTTTGCTTACAAATCTGAAGAGACATTAAAAATCTTAGGTTCTAGAGCTAATAATCTCCCCGAAATCCCTAAAGAAAATACTTTAGTTATTCCACAAATTTATGTGAATGCAAAAATAAATGAAGGGCAAGAAGAATCCACTCTAATGCAGGGAATGTGGAGAAGGCCGAATACAAGCACACCAGATAAAGGAGGTAATACAGTTATCACTTCACATAGATATCTACATACAGTTGGATCAAACACTTTTTTCAATTTAGATAAAGTTGAAGTTAATAATATAGTATTAGTTTATTGGCAAGGTAAAGAATATGTTTACAAGGTTTACGAGATTACTGATGTAAACCCAACTCAAGTTGACATAGAATATAATACAAAGGATCCAATACTTACATTATATACATGCGATCCATTATGGACATCCGAAAAAAGACTAGTGGTAAAAGCTCGTCTCCAGACATAAAATCCAAAACAAGAATTGAGTTTGTAAAACTTATACTTAGAGTTATATTACTAATTGTAATAATCCTCTATATTTACCGGCACTCCTACATCTGGTAAGTAACTTCATCATATACCGAAAAGGGTATATAATGGATTCTATGGCAGAAATAGACGATGAAGTAAAAAAGACAGAATTTCAAATATCAAAATATTCCCTACCTTTCTTAAGAGAGTACTTATCTAATTTAAAAAATAACAACTACTCTAAAGAAACTATAGAAAACTATAATAGAGATCTGGATATTTTTGCATCTTATCTTTCCTATATAGAAACACCTTTTGAAAAAATCGATAAAATGTCCATCTCAGACTATAAAGGTTTTTTAAGAGAACAAAACTATATCCCTATCCTTCACCAATTCCAAGCTGGTAGAGAAATTACAGATAAAGATGTAGAGAAGAGCAGAGGAGACATTTCGGAACTTAAAAAAGCAATGTATAAAGGACAACTTTCGGATAACTCCGTAAATAGAATGCTGTCATCTTTAAGATCCTACCTAGTATTTATGATAGACATGGACAAAACAGTTCCAATTCCTCCAAGTGCAATTAAAATGATAAAGGCTGAGAAGAAGGAGAAGCAGGTAGCCGAACTCTCAGAACTAATACAATTAATAGAAAGTCCATTTCAATATGAGTCTGATATTGTTGTAAAAGCCAGAAATAGAGCAATACTGGAACTTCTTTTCTCTACTGGAATGAGAATTTCAGAAGTTGTTAACTTAAATAAAGATCAATTAAAAATTGTAGAAAATAAAGTAACTGATGACAAAGCGTACATTTTAGGAAAGGGAAAAAAACAGAGATATGTTTATCTAACAGACAGAGCAATCGAATTTTTGAACGAATATTTAGCAGTAAGACATGATGACTACCCAGCAATGTTTGTACCAACAAAAGGAACGAGAAAAGCTACAGAGAATCCTTACATCGTTAGGATTTCACAAAACTATGTTCAAATGAAGATTAAAGAGTACAGAACAAGACTAGGAATAGTAGTTCCAACATCTGCACATAGTTTAAGACATGGTTTTGCAACATATATTGCCGAAGAGGGAGCAAATCCAGTTGCAATTCAAAAGCTTTTAGGACATTCATCGCTACAGACAACATCTAGATACGTTCATGCATCCGATAAATTTGCGGAAGATGCTCATAGAAAGTTCCATCCGTTACAAGAAGAATAGCAAATGATCAAATGAGAAAATTAAAGAATGAGAAAATAGAATAGACGGAATAACTATCTAATTCTCTCATTTTCTAATTATCTAAATTTATTAATGGTTCATAAAGAATTCATAACCTGGTGATATTATTTTTTATATTTGAAATATTTTATATGAATACAACGACAGACAATTTAATGCAAACGACAGGATCGGTATTTGGAGGCTTTATGGCACAAGTATACGGATGGATGGTGGCAGGTTTATTTATAACTTTTACAGTGGCTTTCGGAGTTGAATTTCTAGCTGAAAGAAACGAACAGTTCTACCTTACTCTTGCAACTTTAACACCATTTGTATTAATAGGTCAGCTGATTCTCGTATTAGTTTTAGGATTTTTAGGAAGACGAATGAATGCATTTCTTGCTGGAGCATTATTTTTAATATATGCACTGACGATGGGAGTATTTTTCGGAGTTATTTTCTTAGGATTTACAACAATTTCAATAGTATTAGTTTTCGCAGCAACAACGATAACATTCTTGGTAATGGCTGTATTTGGATTTGTAACAAAACAGGATTTAACATCTTGGGGAAGATTGGCTTTATTTGGAATTCTCGGGCTTATTATTGGCTCAATAATCAACATTGCAGTCTTCTTTATTGCACCAGGAGTTGCTCAGGGAATTGACTACGTTTTAACTTACGTTGGAATTGGATTGTTTCTAATATTAATTGCATACGATACTCAGAGATTGAAAAAGATGGCAGCAAGTATTGGTGAGAATGGAATGGGAATGACTGGATTAGCTATTCAAGGTGCACTAGCACTTTACTTAGACTTTATAAACCTCTTTATCCGACTACTCGGAATAATGGGGAAAAGAAGGTAAAAATATTTAGGACTTGTCCTAAATATTTCTTAACACCAAAGGTGATAGGAATAATTGTAAATTTTAATTTTTGTATATGAGAAGTCGAAAGATATTTGTAGGTTGTTTATTAATTCTTGTTATTTGTTCTTCAACTTTGTTTGGAACAATAGGAGGATATTTGGCAGGTAGAATTGGGAATAATCTAGGACAAGCACTTCAAAATATTACAAAAAATGGAGTTGAAGTTGTAGACGAAGAGTCTGCAATTACTAAAGCAGTAGATGGTGCAACAAATTCAGTAGTTAGCATTGTTATTTCTAAAGATGTTCCAAAATACGAATATTCACCATCTGGTGATAGTTTCTTTCAACAAAAACAGCAGGTTGGTACAACACAACAGGAAGTTGGAGCTGGAACAGGTTTTATAGTTTCGGAAGATGGAATGATTATTACAAACAGACATGTTGTAGAAGACGCAACAGCCTCTTATACTGTACTATTTAATGATGGTTCTAAGAAAGATGCAAAAATATTAGCTAAAGATACACTATTGGATATTGCATTCTTAAAAATTGATGGTACTGGGTATAAACCACTAGCTCTTGGGTCTTCTGCAGATCTAAAACCTGGGCAAACAGCAATTGTGATTGGAAATGCACTAGGAGAGTTTAGCAATACAGTAAGTACAGGAGTTATTTCTGGATTAAATAGAAGTATTCAAGCTTCAGACCAGCAAGGTGGAAGTGCAGAAACACTAAGCAATGTAATACAAACAGATGCAAGTATTAATTTTGGTAACTCTGGTGGACCACTTTTAGATATTAAGGGAAATGTTATTGGGGTTAATGTTGCTAGATCTAGTGATGGAGAAAACATAGGATTTGCAATTCCAATAGATGTTGTAAAAACTTTAATCGATATGCTGAATAGTACTGGAAAAATAGAAAGACCTGTTTTAGGAGTTAGATACATTCCAATTAACGCAGACTTTCAATCGAAGAATAATCTTAAATACGATTACGGAGCATACATTTCTGGAGATACTCAAACCAGTACAGTAGGAGTTATTCCTGGAAGTCCAGCTGCAACAGCAGGATTAAAAGATGGAGATATTATCTTACAAGTAGATGGAAAGAAAGTAGACGATAATAATCCACTACCAAATTTGATACAGAACTATAAAATTGATGATACTGTTGAACTGCTAGTTTACTCTGGAAACGCTGAAAAGACCGTTTCAGTTAAGTTAGTAAAGTTTGAAGTACCTAGTTAAGTTTCAGGTTGCGAGTTGTGGGTTACTGGTTGAATAAACATAAACTGATAAGCTTACATTATCTTAAGGATATTGGGTTTGGGTAGAAGTAGTGGTCCACTTCCACGTAATGGTTTGGACGTACTTCTACCCAAGACTTTTTGCAGTACTTTTTAGTCATAAAAAGTACGAAAGAAGAATAGTTACGCAAAGCTAAAGTGAGTGACCACGAACACTAATTAACGATGGTAACGGCTCTGCCGCTTTAAGTCCAAAATACTAATGAACATTTTCAGACAAACAGAATTCCTTTAACTTGACCTGATCCATTTCTTTTTCTATATCTCTAAACTTAAAGATAACCTTATTACTTCCATTTGGTTGGTCGTAAATATAGATTCCGAAACCTTCAGTAAAGTCTACAGATCCTCCAATTTTCTGAAGAAATAAACTATCTGAAGGATTAAAGTCTTGTAGAAAATAGTAAAGAAATGACATAATCACTGGTTCGTGGCTTCCATTAACAAAATTTGTTCTCACTTCCGGAACTGTGATTGTTGCAAAGTCAATTTGTGTAGCGATTACTCTAGCCAATCTTATAGCCATTTGCTTTGGGGAAGGATATATCTCTGGTTCACTTGATACATTATTTTGAGATAGAAATTTAGCCATCCTTTCTTCTTCTGCCTCTCTGCCTTCTACGCTGTCCCAGCTTCCAAATAGTTCACCTTTATTTTTGGAATCGTAAACATACTGCAAATATTGAGAAGTATAACTTTGGAAGTTAAACTCGTTTTTAAGTGCATCACTAGAAATATCTTCTTTTAGATTCAAATGTTTTGCAAAACTTTCTAAAGTATCTTTTACCCTAGTAACTCCACTATGTAATAAGATGATATCACCTTGTAAATAATGAACATGATCGCCTCGCTCTGCAGCCTGCTGTCTACCTCTTTCAGTTAAAGCACCGTCTTTATCTTTCTCTCCATGCCTTATAGTTGTAATTATTGCTTTTGGTTTAGATTCGTAATCGTCCATATGATTTATATATTAAAGATATTCCTAATTTTATCACTTTAGTATTACGTCTGACAGGTAGTAAAGTCATTATTTGATATAATAAATTTATGAAAATAATTGACGGTAAAAAAATCTCAAAAGAAATACTAGAAGGCCTAAAAAATAAAATCGAGTCTTCTCATGTGCGTCCAAAACTTGCAATTGTACTAGTTTCTAATGATCCTGCCAGTAAAACCTACACAGATTTGAAAACGAGTAGAGCAGAAGAAATTGGGATTGTAGTAAATAATTATGAATTTGATTTAACTTCGACTGACTTGAGAAATGAGGTTATTAGTAAGATTAAAGAACTAAATAATGATGACTCCGTAAATGGAATACTCTTACAGCTACCACTTGATGAGAGTATTAAAGATTCTACAGATGAGATTGTGGATACTATTGATCCCGACAAAGATGTTGATGGTTTAACAAGTGCAAGCCAAAGAAAACTAGCAGACGGCATTAGAACTTTCGTTCCTGCAACGGTAGAAGCAGTAATTGAATGCATTAAATACACTTGTCCGAAAGAATTATTAGGTGAAGGAGACCAACTTAGCTATCTTGGTACGTTTTTACAAGCTAAACGTATCGTAATAATCAACGATTCAAAGCTTATTGGTAAGCCTCTTTTTTCACTTCTTTCTAGATATAATGGGTCTATTGAAGTTCTAAATAAATACACAGACGACATCGGAAGCATTACAAAACAAGCAGATATTTTAGTCACAGCAACAGGACAAACTCAAATTATAGATGCTTCAATGGTTAAAAATAGTTGTACAATAATTGATATTACAAGTGTTAAAAAAAACGATACGATTCTAGGTGATGTTACAATTTCAAAAGAACTTGAAGAAAAGGTAGAATGGATTACTCCAGTACCAGGAGGCGTGGGACCCATTACTATAGCGTGCTTACTAAGGAATTTGGTCAACAAAGCAGTTTACTTAAATTCAACAAAGTAGGGGAGCTGTTTAAAATACCTAAACGATATTGCAGGATTTTCGTTAGAGTATAGTGAGGTTGAAGAACCACCATCTAAGTTAAGAACTGAAATTTTCTCCCCGTCAAAAAAGTCTTTACTAACAAGCTGTGAAGCTAAACTTCTTAAGTCGTAGACTTGTGTAGTTACTCCAGTGAAAATCTTTCCAGATTCTGTAAAACCCACGAACGTTCTGACAGCACTTTGATTTCCGTTTAAAGATCTATCGATTAATGGCGTTTGAATTTCGTTATTATTTACGATTAAGGGACCTGCTTGAAAGTAGATGTTGTTTGCATCTGGAATATAATCCGAATCTTCAAATTCTAAACTAGATATAAAGTTTAATTCCTTAGTTGTTTTATTAAAATGAGCCACATGAGTAGCCTGTTGATTGCCCACTGATAGAGAACCTAGTTTTTCCGTACCATTCCAAAGTAATCCAATATAAGCTTTAGTTTCTGTAAAATAGCCACCATTAACAACAACTTGATCATTATTTTTTAGTGAAACTTCTTGTGCTGTTGAAAGGCTGTCCAGATTACTTTTGAATAAATTAATATCAAAACTTCCAATCTGAATATTTATTCCATTCTTAGATTTATATTCGTATTTGCCGGATAATACTGGCTGACTAACGATTTCTGGAGTATCAATATTGCTTATTGTGCTTCTAAGTTCTGAAAGGTAGTTTTTTATAGCGTTAAAGCTTAAAAAACCAACCGCGGCCAAAGCAACGATTAAAACTAATAGAAAGCTTAGATAGTATTTCTTCATGCCTAATTATAAGGGGAAAACGTTAATATGGGTAATGAAAATTTGGATGTATATTTGTGGATTACGCTTTTAAGATTAAATTTAATTTGGTATAATTTCCCGCATTAGCAAAATGGTTTGATAGCTCAATGGTAGAGCAGCTGCCTTTTAAGCAGTTGGTTCCGAGTTCGAGTCTCGGTCAGACCATTTTCTATATCTATCTACTCCCCTCAAGTTTATCAATTATCGCAATTACTGCTTCCTCTGGAATAGTTTCGAATATTATTCCCTTTGGCTTAAATTCTAATAATTTTTCCCATATATTTTCTGGTAGTGAGTCTACTTTTATTAATAAATCAAAAGATTTTTCTCTAGCTATGCTGCTTATTTTATCCATTAGATTTAATAAAAGAGTGTAGTCGTACTCAAATAGCTCGTTTCTCTGCAAACTAAGCTTTAAAAGGGCATTTACATCGATAATTAGACCATCTAAATCTGTCTTCTTTAAGTTATGAAGATCGAAAATAAATGATGGATAAGAGACTTCTGCAAAAATATTATAACCATCGCTACCTTTAATACCCTGGCTATTAAGTATTTTCTTTAAGTTTTCAAAATTCTTAGCGTTTCTAACAGCTGGAATGGCAATTGCAATATTTTTACTTCCATAAGCACTCTTTGCTTTTCTAACTGCAAGCGCTTCTGCAGCAAGACTTTCTGGGTTATCTATAAATCGTTCGTCACCGTTAAATTTAAACTTATGGTCAACATTTAAAAGTTTTTTTTCAAAGTCATTAATATTAGAGAATGAGTAAATAAAAGGTTTGTGTTCTAAAACCCTAGAAGCAACAGAAATATCCATTGCATATTTATCTGCTAGTTCACCAAGCTTTCCAGGCTGATCTATAAACTCTTCTGCTAAATTATTATTACTTAAAACCATCTCTGTAGCATCAAAGTAAGTACCATTAAAGTTTGGCGTTGCTGCAATTCTAGCAGACGTAACTTTCGATAAATCTAAATATATCTGAGTATTTAGATTATATTTTTCGGACCACTTTGGATTTGCATCTAGTTGGAGAGATCTAGTTTTAATATCTGCAATAGTTATTTGTTTTTTCTTTGTTTCGTCTTCATCTCTTTCCTCAACTTCTACTTCCGGCTCAGAAACTCCAGAAACCATTGCCTGCACTTCTCGAACTAGATTCGTAATGCTAATTTTTGGTTTTTCGACAGGAGTCTCTAATTCCACTTGAGGAGGATTTTCTTCTTGTTTCTTTTCTTTTACTTTTTCCTTAAGACTATTTAAATCCACTAGTCTGACTTCTACAACATAAATATCCCCAGATTCAATTGACCAAGATATTTCTAAAGGTTGCTCATATATGTCTTCTAAGTGATCTACAATCACAGCAATTTGCATTGCTCTTTCGTCCAAAATCTTTTGTTTTTTCTGCCAGCCTTCACTTATTTTCACTTTCAAATTTGGTTCCTCTTTTTGTCCGATTTTACCTTTTCGGACATACATCTCGCTCTGAGGTATTACAAATTTTTCTACTATTTTTTGGTTTAACAAGTCAATTCTATATGTGTCACAATAAGTATCAAAATCTAGAGATGAATCTCTTAGACCATAAATTGCTTTTACTTCGATAATATCTTTCTGTAATGTTTCCGGTGAGACAGAAAATGCTTTACCAGAAATCTCACTAGCCACAGATTTCTTAACTAACACTCCCATTGATAACGGACCAGAGTAGTAATTATTTGCCCTCAGTTCAATTGCTTCAGGGGTAAATAGTCTTAACCATGACATTTTTATTTGATATATAAGTCCATCTATTCCAGAAATACTTTGTTCAAATTGAATATCTTCTGTAACTGAATCAGGGAGAAATTTTGAATTTAAAATATGTGAAGGTTGTATCTTTACAAATGGCATCTCGTGCAGAACATTTAGATTCCTATATGCTTCTACAATTGGCCTTTCAATTATACTAGGTAGCTTTGCTGTTAAGATTGCATTGGTAATAATTTCACTGGCCTCTACTGCTGTTTCTCTTATAAACGGACGAACTTTCCTTAGTGCCATTGATATTGGCTGAATTAAATCTGCTGCTGTCAAAAAATCGTCAAAAGCTACTGTAGTTATTACAAAGCTAGATGGAGTAGGGACATTTGCCAAATAGACGTAGGAATGAAGTAAAGCTTCCTTTCCAACAAGTTCAAAGTCTTTTTCTTTTACATTTCCTAGGTTTAATACGTACGGTGTTGCCCTTCCAAGCATGATACTTATAGTAAGTCTAACTAATCATTATGAAGACATTTAAAAGCGTTGTCAATTATATCTAATCGTATTAATTAGGCTTTCTGCCTCTGTGGGATTCCCTCCAGAAGGGAAGTTAATTACCATTGTTAAATAAATATTATTATCAACAATAGCAGAATAAGAAATAAACCCATCAGACGGGAATAACGACTCGTCTAAACTTCCTAAATCTAATCTTCTAAAGAGTATCTTATTTATTGTAACCTTATTATCTCCAATTATCTTCTTACTGGATTTTAATAACTCATTTCTTCCATCTACAATTTCATCTAAGGATTTACCATTGTCAAATCTTGCAGTAGTAAGCAGTATAGTGACATCCCCTTTTGATAGTTCTAAACCATCAGCACCTTTATTATTAATTACCCAGCTGTCCGAATAGCTAAGTTTTAACTTTCCAAGGATATCTAAAGTTAAAGGAAAATCATTACTAGATTGAGAACTAAGTCCAAGAATACTTCCGTTTGTTGATGTTTTTACTACTATAAAACCTACTGAAATTATTGAGATTATTACTATCGAAGCAATTAGAAATTTAAGTGAATTTTTATTTTCATGATGTATATTCTTATCTATTTTGGACTTTTTGTAAAGAATTGAGTTCTCATTTATAAGATGTTGTTAATGAGCTTCGCACTATTATAAGATCAATCTTACAATTAAATAATTGTAAGATTGGTTCACAATAATTTAAATATAGTTTAGAATAAGTGTTATGGCTGTTTCTAGAGACGATCAAAATACATTTCTAATGATTGGAGGCGTTTTAATAATATGCTTAATTGCACTAATTGCAGTAATTAGCAGTATTTGGGCTCTAATAAGACAACCAGTTAACGCTGTATTAAATTCAGTTTCAACTTTTGTTAGAATACAAACCTTAGATTACAACTTTGCTTTACCAACTGCAGTAGCAGTTTCACCGACTCCAACACCTGGAACGACACCAATAGCTATTCCTACAATAAATCTTACTCTTGGTTATTCGGCAGAGAAAGATATAGACTATAACTTTCCAGTTGCAACCTCAATTTCTACTTTGTTTGGTGACGCTTTATATACTAATACTCAGCTAAAAGATATGAGTAATAAGGGTGAAATAGTAGCACAGAAAGATTTAAGCATTCAAATACCTTCAATAAATGTTAACAGTCCTATCCTACAAGGATTAGATTCAGATACTTTACTTAAACAAGGTTTCTGGGTAATTCCTTCAGAAAGAAAAATAGGAGAAAGTGAGGTAATAATGGTTTGTAATAGGAGATTTTTTGGCCCATCAGATCCAAAATCCTGCTGGTTTCTAGATAAAATAACAAAAGAGAGCACAATTACACTTACATATAATAGTTTGGTATTAACCTATAAAGTAGTAGGTATAAATAGATTCAGTGCAGATGACCCGCTGATATATAAGGCCAGTGATACTGAAGATCTTCTAAGGATTGTAACTACAGATCCACTTGAATCTAACGCTAATAGACTCGTTGTTCTCGCTGAACGAGTTAAATAAATTGCAAATAATAGCTATTGACTCGTTTGTTTCAACTTGCACTGTCTAATTTTTCAATATAATATATAGTCAAATCTATAAATAAGAATCGCATATGGCAGATCAATTCAAAAGACCAAAACCAGTAGTTATGATTTCTATGGACGGAGTAGGTGTTGCACCTCAAGGTCCTGGTAACGCTGTTATGCTTGCAGACACAGTAAATTTGGATAAATTTTGGCCTTTATACCCTCATACATACTTGGAAGCAGCAGGTCTTCATGTTGGTTTACCACCTGGAACAGATGGCAACTCTGAAGTGGGACATATGACAATGGGATCGGGAAGAGTTATCTATCAGAACTTACCAAGAATTGATAATGCCATAAATAACGGCTCTTTTTTCCAAAATCCAGAAATGCTTAAGGCATTTAATCACGCGAGAGAAACAAAAGGAAATATACACGTAATGGGTATTGTAGGAAATGGAATGGTACATGGATCTATAGATCATTTAATGGCCATTATGAAGTTTGCCGTCCAAGAAAAAGTAGATCCAGACAAGCTTTTTATTCATGCGTTTACAGATGGTAGAGACTCTGCACCTAACTCTGCACTAGAGGTTTTAGATAAAGTCGCTGCATTCTGTATTCAAAAAAGAATGGGAAAGATTGCAACAATTGTAGGAAGAGCTTATGCAATGGATAGAAATAGGAATTGGGCCAGAACAAAAATTGCTTATGATTTATTAGTTGAAGGAAAAGGAAAAATAGTAGATACATATAAAAAAGCTGTTGAAGAATCTTACAAAAATAAAGTCTTTGATGAGTACATCGATCCGATTGCAATTGTTGCAGCTGGTGAGGAGCAAGTTAAAATTCAAAAGGGAGACACAATTATTTTCTTCAACTTTAGACCAGACAGAGCAGTTCAATTAACAATGGCTTTTGAAGATAAAGACTTTAAAGGCTTCGAAAGGAAATATATACAAGATGTATATTTTATAGGAATGGTAGATTACGAGAATGGTTTCCCAACACATATGGCATTTCCTCCAGAAAAAGTTACAACACCACTTGGTAAAGTAATTTCTGATGCAGGATTGAAGCAACTCCGAATCGCTGAGTCAGAGAAGTTTCCACACGTAACATACTTCTTCAATGGTCAAAATAAAGAGATCTATCCTGGTGAAACATGGCTAGAAGTTCCATCTCCAAAAGATGTAGCTACTTACGACCAGAAACCAGAAATGAGCCAGAAATTAGTTACAGATATGCTAATCGATAAAATTGAAAAAGAAGATTTTGACTTTATCTTAGTTAACTTTGCTGGTCCAGATATGGTGGCTCATACCGGAGTTATAGATGCAGCAGTTAAAGCCATGGAGGTTTGTGATCAATGTGTAGGAAGAATTGTAGAAGCGACTCTTAAAAAAGATGGTGTGGTTATTATGAGTGCTGACCACGGTAACTGTGAAGAAATGATAGACTTGCAAACTGGATCCCCAGATACAAAACACTCTACAAATCCAGTTCCATTTATCTTAATAAAGAATGGATTAGTTTCTAGAGAATTACCTGTAGGTGGCTTAGCAGATATATCTCCTACAATATTAGGTATTATGGGACTAGAGATACCTGCTGAAATGACCGGACGAGATCTACTAAGTTAGTGACTAATGACGAGTTACGAATTAAGAATATTCGTAATTCGTAATTCGTAATTATTATAAAGAAATAATGTTCTTACTATTCGACATTGGTGGCACACACGTACGATTGAGTATAGCTCCCGATATTAACACTCTCAGTGATCCACTTATTTTCGATACTCCACAAAATTTTGACGAGTTTGAAACAAGATTAAAGTATTTTCTAGATAAAAATCTTAAAGAACAGAAAATAGAGAAAATAGTTGGTGGTATTGCAGGTGTATTAAACGATGACAGAACAAAACTTTTGAATTCTCCTAATCTTCAAGGTTGGGTTGGAAAACCACTTAAAGAAGTAATGCAAACAGTTACTGGTTGTGAAGATATAACAATTGAGAACGATGCTAATTTATGTGCTCTTGGAGAAGCTACTGAAGGTGCTGGTAAAGACTTCGAGATAGTTGCTTATATTACTATTGGTACTGGAATAGGTGGAAGCAGAATTGTAAATCAAAAAATAGATAAGAATACTTTCGGGTTTGAGCCAGGACATCAGATTTTAAAAATATCTCCTGATAGAAAGCTAGAAACTTTCGAGCAACTTGCAGGTGGTAACGCATTGCATAAGAAGTATGGACAACATGTACACGATATTGAAGATTTAGAAGTAATTGATGAAATATATTTTAATACTGCTTGTGGTATTCACAATACAATACTTCACTGGTCTCCAGATGTAGTTGTTTTAGGAGGATCAATCGGTGAGGATTTAGATATTCCTAAATTAAAATCATATTTAGAAGAAGTAATGTTTATCTTTAAGAAGTTACCTCAAATCCGTTCAGCTAAGTTAGGTAAATCGAATGGTGTAGTAGGGGCCTTTCATTTACTTAAATTTGGTTAATTTTAATAAATATGAGCAGAAGAACATTAGTAATAGTTGTACTGATATTATGTGTTCTAACCCTAATAATAAGTGCTGTTCTTTATTTTATGTCTAAGAGTAGTATGAGTAACGGTATTGCTCCAACCATTTCTGAGCCTCAAGAACAAAGTAGTGATGTTACGACTAAAGTATATTTCTCTAAAATTCCTGAAAGTTATGATACTGACTTCGCTTTTGGTGTTGCTGTATCTAGAGTCATTTCTAAATCAAGCCCTGTTGAAGATAGTTTGAACATGCTTTTTAAAGGACCAACAGTGTCTGAAGTTGCAGGTGGTCTAAGAGATCCAATTCCTTTGAGTGGTGAATCTAACTGTGATGGTAATGACTTTAGAATAGTTTCAAATTCAACTCAACTAGGTTCGGACATTGAAGTTCACTTCTGTAAAGATATCACTATAAGTGGAGTAGGTGATGTTGCTAGAATTCAGTCTGTTATAAAGAAAACACTATTGGCTTTGCAAGATAGTGCTAATTTTAAAGTTGGTAGAATTGCAGTTTTAGATAAAAGTAATAACTGCCTAGGTGATGAAAGTGGAATGAATGCGTGTATACACTAACCCTGGAATAAGGCTATTGTATAAAGAAGATTGAGAAATACCAATATTGTTATAAATATTAGTTCTTTAGAGGCCGGAAGAGTTAAGTGTTTTCTACCCATAAGAAGTGAACTGAAAAGAAAAGATGAAACAATAATAACTAAAATTGAAAGAATAGAAAGATTTGCAAACTTTGCAAACTCTAAACTCATAACAAATCCTCCTAACCCAGCAGATACAAAAGTAAATATAGCTGCTACATAGTGCTCCCTAGGATGATCTTTCGTGTTAAGTATTGCTGCAGCGAGTGTAGAGACTAGTGTTATGGAAAGAATGGGAATTGAGAATATAAAGTTATTAACTCCAAAAGTAAAAATTATTATCAGTACAAAATATATTCCAGCAGTCCTGTTATTAGTAAAAATATTTTAAAACTTCTAGCAGTTCTTCTTAAAGCACCTAAATGACTTATTGCCTTGCTCTGTGAATTGAATCCACTATCTTTCTTCATAAGAATCAATGGCGTAAGTAGCATTGAAATGCTGTTAAATACACCGATAAGTTTAAGAAAATCCATAGATTTAGTTGAAATGCTTTTAAGTTATACTATTTTTCGTCCCACTTCCATACTCCGTCCCAATGTTCTGGTGAATTTTTAATTAGCTCATCAATCCTTTCAATTAATTTATGTGAAGCTTTATCTGAGTCTAGTTTTTCAAGCAAAGATTTTGATTGTTTGAAATCTCCCTTATGGTAAAGATTGAATGCCTTTTCAAACTTTTCAACTAAGTCTTTATTTGCCTCGAAGTTTCTTAAAGGTTCATAAATTTTTACTGGTTTATCTTTTCCTTTAACTTTTACTGTGTCCAAATGTCTGAAAATTATTGCGGCATCTGTGATTAGATCTTTTGTCCCTTCCGAAATAATAACCGTTACTCCATATTTTTTTGTTAGTCCTTCTAATCTAGAACCTAAGTTTACGTTATCACCTAGAACAGTATAGTCAAATCTTGCTGACCCACCAACATTTCCAACAACCATTGCTCCAGAGTTGATTCCAATACCGATATTTATTTCTGGGTATTGAGGATAGATTTTTTTAAACTCTTCAAGTTTGTCTTTCATTTGAAATGCAGTTTCCACTGAGTTGTTTGCATGTTCTATATCAACAAGTGGGGCTCCCCAAATTGCCATAATTGCATCACCAATATACTTATCGATTGTTCCGTTATTTGAAAGTATCACATTTGACATAAACTCTAAGTAGTCGTTTAGAAGTTGTACAAGTTGTTCTGGAGTTAAAGACTCTGAAATTGTTGTGAAGCTTCTAATATCAGAAAACATTACACTCATTACTCTAGTTTCTCCACCAAGTTTTAATTTTTCTGGGTCTCTTATTAGTTCGGCTAGTAAGTTTGGACTTAAATATTTTTGGAAGACTCCTTTTACAAATCTAGTTTCGCTCGATTTGGTCAAATAGCGGTAAATAACGGTGGTGATGTAAAAGATTACTACTATTATTGAAAAGCCTATTATGGGCCATTCTAGGCCGAAATTTAGTATAAAAATCCCTGTCAAGAAGTTAACTACAAAAGCTATTATTAAAAATGTAGTATCTTGCGTTGTATTCTTAAGTCTGTTGAAGAGGAATATGATAATAAAACTGTATAATAGAGTCACAATAAGGAATATTGAAAAGTCTACTTTATATAAAAAATTTTTGTTAAGAAACGTATTTACAATGTTCGCGTGAATTAATACTCCAGGTATATTGTCTCCAAAAATGCTTGTAAAGTTATCATTCAAATTGCTTCTTAGATCCAAAGCCGTTGACCCAATAATGACAATTTTATTTTTGAAGAAATCGTCAGAAAAGTTCCCACTTATAACATCCTTAAAAGCAATACTACTAAAGTCTTCTCTAGTATATGTAAATCTAACACTATGGCTTGAATCTGTATTGATAGTAGTAGAACGAAGATTGACAGGATCTGTGCATAAAGATGAACCATTGACTTTCAAATAGCTGCTCACTAGTTGGGTTGCAAAACTTAACTCACAGTCTGTTAGAGAAGTTGTAAAAAGTTCAGTTTTCCTTATCTTACCATCTGAATCTGTTGCAAAGTTTACAAGTCCAGAAGCGACATTCTTTTCACCATCATACACACTTTTAATTAGTTGTCCGTCTGCAATTTTACTTCCAAAGATGACAGGTGAGCTTGAGTTTTTAACAGCATCTGTTACTTTGTCATCTCCATCTCTACTTTCTAGAAATAACACATCGAAACCTAATACAGAAGGTTTTTGAGTTTCTATCTTGTTTATTGCATTTGCGAATACGGATCTATCCCATGGCCAGCTTCCAATTTCTTTTAAACTTTCGTCATCTATTTTTACTACTACAACTTCTGGTCGAGCAGTGGACTGTCCTTGTAATTGGTCTAAAAGTAGATCGTTTACAGATGAAAATATTGGTATTTGAAGTATAAATGGAAAGACAAGTGCTGCAATGACAACAGCAATTGGAAATAAGTTTTTTCTGAGGAGTTTTATATAGTTTCTAAGTCTCATTTAGTAAGTACTTTAAGCTTTTCTGCTGCATCAACACTTAGTATTTTATCTTGGCACCCAGCTTTTATAGTTGTAAGGATATTCAACATTTTGTCCGAATCTGCTACGTATTGCTTATATTTTTGAACGTTGTTTGTAAGTTTATCTAGTTCTTGAGGTGGAATATCTGTACAAACATTCTCAGTTATTTTTTCTAGTTTATACAAGTCGGATAGATCGTCTCGAATTTGGTTAGTGTCTGGCTGTCTTAATATATTTGTTCTAATAAATTTAATAAATGACGGGACAGGCGTTCTTAATCCAAAATGAAATCTATCGAAATCCGAAGATTCCTCTAATTTTTGTCTAAGCAATGTTCTTAGATTTCTTACACCACCTTTTTTAAGATCTTCGTAAATACTATCAACTAATTTATTTCTTTTGTACCAGTCAGTTGCTTTGAATGCATCGTCAGTAAGATATTTTTTAATTTTATCTTTTACATTTTTTGGTATGTCAGATCTATCTCCAGGTTGTAGATCGTATTGTTCCACAGCTGTTCCATCGGTATCTAGACTTTGTACATTTACTTTGCTTTCTTCTACGCTTACATGAGAAGTTCCATCTGTATCGAATCCAACTGCAAATATTGTTCCTCTTACAGCTGCGATTGTATTTGCAGTTTGTACTTTATATTCTCCACCGTTTGTAACTGTTTGGACTCTGTGCCATGTTTTACCAATTAATTGGTCTATTGAAGCTTGATTTCCTGAATAAGAAACTTGAATTTCGGAAGACTGGTCAATTGAAATTAAAGAGTTGTCTGGTAAGAATACTCTTGCGTATGCACCAACATCTGTTTTTATAAAACTACCCGATTTTACTGTTTGTTCATCCGAAGCAACTTCTTTATAATCAGATTTTTCGTCATCTTTTACATAAACTTTGCCTTCTTCTTTAACTAAAGAAATATCCGTTGGATCTACACTTTTTGTATAAAGAAAAAAAGCAATTCCTGCTACAAACAAACTTCCAATTAGTACTATTAATGCAATTGTTCTTTTCATAATTTATCTAAATTAACCCAAAGAAGTTGTATCAAATTTAATGGTAATACTTACTGGCTTACTATTGGCACCCTTTGAATCTGTGACTACTAAAGTGATTGTATAAATTGTTGGTAAACGATTGTACGTCACGTAATATTTAAACGAAGTATTAGCTGTTGTTCCAGAATTACCATAATCATCTGACCAGCTATAAGTTAAAGGGTCTCCATCTGGGTCTATTCCTATTCCAGAAAAGTCTACGACAGTAAAATATTTAATTTGTGCTGAAAGGACAACCTCACTTTGAAATGAATTATAAACAGTACCATCTTTAGGACTTGTAATATTAGCTGTAGGTGCCTGATTCGGTGGAGGTTGTGGAGCTGGTGGTGGTGATGCTTTAATTCCAAGAACTTGGGGTTTTGGATCAGTAAAGCTAATTGTAATAGTACTTACACCACTCAATTTTCCAGAAACTGAAACTAATTTAATTGAATGGGATCCCGCTTTTAGTCCTTCTAAAGAATATGCATAACCTGTTGCGAATGGAGTAGCATCTGTATCTAAGTACCAGCTCAAGTCTTTCTCCTCAATTTTTGAACTATTACATTCTAAAACTGCAATACCAGTAAGTGTAACTTTATCTCCAGTTGTATATTTTGTACCATCGGCTGGGGAAGCTATAGTTGTCTTTGGTGGAATTTGATTATTAAAGCAAGGACCTAAACTTAAAATTGGTTTAACCTCAATTCTTACATCTGCTTTGGCATTCGTTGAAAGTGCAGAGAAGATAAGTACAGCAACGATAACGAAAACAAGGAAACCTCCTATAATTAGGACTATTCTATACTGAACCAATGTTTTTACTAGATTTTTAGGCATAAATCAAAAAGATTTACTAAGCTATTCTATTGCAAAATACAAAAAATTTCCTCTAAAAATAAGAACAAAAGAAAAGCAATGCCCACTTCAATTCTTTAAGGAAATTTAATAAATACAATAATTATGGAAATTATAACAGTACGAAAGTGTGTAGTCTAATTAATTACTTGTATTATATCTCCAAATGGATACATTATTCCACACTCTCTCGTGTATAAAATAGATTACTGTACTTGATATATTAGTGAATATTATAATTCCAATTGCTTCTGACGAACTCTTTGTAATTAATGTTGAAATTATAAAATCGGAAGTTAATACTATTGTTCTAAATGTTATAGATTTTACTAACGATCTACTGACATACTCTTGGTCTATTGATTTTTTGTTTCTTAGCCAAGAGATTTTATTCCAGAACCTTTCGTGAAGATAGTAGAGGATAGTGCTAGAAATATTTGTGAAAATAACTATTGGTAATATTTCATCCGTCCTTCCTGTTACTAAAGATACAACAATTGAATCACTGAGAATAACAATAATTCTAAATGTAACGGATTTTAGTAAAGATCTCTTTCTTTTATCTGTTTTAGTTTTTTCGTCTAAAAGCTTATTCAACAGCCTTTTCTAAGTCAGCAACTATAATCTTATGCATTTGCATCATTGCATCCATAGCTTTCTTAGCTTTTGCTGGATCTGGATTACCCATGCATACTCCTAATTCTTGAGGGATAACTTGCCAAGAAAGCCCGAATTTATCTTTTAACCATCCACACTGTGATTCTTCTCCACCACCAGCAATTAAAGAATTCCAGTAGTAATCAACCTCTTCCTGACCTTTACAGTCAATCATAAAGGAAATTGCCTCAGTAAACTTAAATTCTGGACCTGCATTCATTCCTTGCATTTCTTGTCCCTTAATACTAAAACCAAATGTCATAATTTTTCCATCTGGCATCATATTTTTACTTAGTTCTTTATAATCGTCTTTAAATACTGACTTGTAGAATTCCATTGCCTCACCGCCGTTGTCGTTAAACCATAAGAAAGGAAATACTTTGTTCATAATGTGTTAATTAAAAGATATTATTTTGTGACGCCCCAAAGAGCATCAAAGGCTTTTTGAGCATCCTCACTTGTTGAACCTGGATTATCTCTCTTGTAATCTTCGAACCATTTAATCATATTGTCGAAGTTTTTATCAAACTCCTCTTTATTTGGAGCAGCTTCTCTTGCTCGAACATAATTATCAAAGTCTTGTTTCTTTTGAATTAATGAGGGGATAGTAATACCGATGACTATGCCTGCTAGTAAAATTAGTATAACAAGTATGACTTTCTTTAGATTACTATTCATAATAAAAGATAAGAAGTATTAATATATCTTAACTCATAATTAACTCTTTTTCATATACTTATCTTTCTCAGATTTACTTAACTTTTCAATTGAATATCGAAGCATTACTCTAGGCATTTGTTTTGAATGTTTGTCTAAAAATCTTATTAATTCTTTTAAATCAATCGTTCTCAAACCCCATCCAACAGCTTTATGGACTAAATTTTCTGATGTTAAATTCATAGTGCCACTAATTTCTTAATTGTATTCCAATTTCTAGTTGTCACTCTTTTACCATAGACCTTTTCGATAGTATTCATAAGCTTAGTAGAATCTCCTTCCTGTGTCAGAATTAACACTGAGCAAACTACTTCTTTAGTTGCGCTTAAGATTTTAAAGAACCCGCCTTCAGATTCATAAGGAATAGGAATACTTGCTTTTTTAGGTTCACTTAGAAAAGAAACATAAAGTCTTGTTTCATTCGTAACTTTAATACCTTTGAATGGATCGGATACGTGGAGTTTTTTAATACTATCCATAGTTCTAAGTAAAACCGGAATCTCAAAACCAAATCTTTTCTTTAGAAATATTTCTAAAGAATCCGTTAATTCTTCTGAATCCTCATTTGAGCTATCAAAAATTACATTGCCAGTAGCCAGAAGCGTGGAGATATTTGAATAACCAGCAACCTTGAAAGCTTTTCTTAATTCTTCCATTCGGACAATATGATTCCCTCCGACATTAATTGCTCTTAGCAATGCAACGTAAGTTATTTGGTTTTTCATTAAATTTTTTCTTGAAGTATACGGAGAGAGGGGGATTCGAACCCCCGCGGGATTGCTCCCCTAACACGCTAGCAGTGTGTCCCCTTGAGCCACTTGGGTACCTCTCCAGGTAACAGGATTATACCAGTAAATATAGACTTTTTTCTAGATTAATTTTACAGATGCATTCCACGTATAGTAGCTACTTGACTTTTGTCTGCATATGTAGATAATTGGGATAGTAATTAATATCTTTAACAAATAAAAAAAGAAATTACCCCTCAAAAAAATGAGAACGATGTAGGTTCTAATCTCCAATTTCGTAGAATATTTGAATCGGCCCAAGATGGGATTTTGTTATTGGACTATCAAACAGGTAAAGTAATAGACGTTAATCCTTACTTAGTGAAACTTTTAGGTTATTCACGAGAAGATTTTTTAGGTGAGTATATTTGGAAATTTGGATCATTTAAGAATTCTGAGGCAGTCGAAAAAAATTTTCGCACTGTGAAGAGAAAAGGGTATATTCGCTTCGAGGATATCCCTTTAGAAACAAAGGATGGAGTAGTGATTGATGTAGAATTTGTTGCAAATACTTATAAGGTTGGCGATAAGGAAGTTGTCCAATGTGACATTAGAAATATAAACGAAAGAAAGAAAATTGAAAATAGACTTAAAATATCCGAACTTAGATATAGAAGGCTTTTTGAAACTGCTCAAGATGGAGTACTACTACTAGACTATAAGACAGGTGAGATTGATGATGTAAACCCCTATCTCATTAGCTTACTCGGTTATACTAAAAAAGACTTTCTCAAGAAGCATCTTTGGGAGGTAGGTGTATTTAAAGATACAGCGGCTTCTAAAGAAAACTTCCGTGCACTCCAAAGCAGAAAATATGTTCGTTTTGAAGACCTGCCACTGCAGACAAAAGACGGCGCAAAAATTAACGTCGAATTCGTCGCAAATGCATACGATGTAGGTGAAAAAACAGTTATTCAATGTAATATTCGAGATATAACAGATCGTAAAAGATCGGAATTAAAGCTTAAATTGTCAGAGAAACGTTATAGAAGACTTTTTGAAACTGCTCAGGATGGAATTATTCTTCTAGACTTTGATACAGGAATGATCTTAGATGTAAATACTTTCTTAATTAAAATGTTGGATTACTCAAAATCCGACTTTTTAAAGAAACATATCTGGGAAGTAGGCATTTTTAAAGATATTGCTGCTTCAAAAGAAAACTTTAAGACCTTACAAGTAAAAAGATATGTTCGTTTCGAAGATTTACCTTTGGAAACTAAATCTGGGAAAAAAATTGATGTTGAATTTGTTGCAAATGCCTACGAGGGTGCAGAAAATACCATAATACAATGTAATATTAGGAATATTTCTGATAGGAAAATAATCGAAAAGACGATACTAGAACAGAAAGATAGATACGAAGCAATGATAGCAAGTTTAGGAGTTGGAATTTACGCAGTAGATAAGGAAAATAAATTCATTCTTGTAAATAAAAAGGCAGAAGAACTTTTAGGTTTTTCTGCAAAGCAACTAATTAGTAAAAAGATGGGTCCTTCAGATACTATGCTAATAGATGAGGAAGGGAAAATAATTCCTAAAGAAAAACATCCAACCTTCCTGGCGCTTAGCACAAAAGAAAACTTCTCTACTAATAAGTATTCTTTATTTAAAAAAGATCATGCACCTATCCCAATCGATTTAACTGTAACACCCCTTATTCTTAATGGTGAAAATATCGGCGCAGTCGATGTTATGAGAGATGTTACTCAAGAAAAATTAATAGATAAATCTAAAACAGAACTAATTTCCTTAGCATCACACCAGCTTCGAACTCCATTAACAGCTCTTAGTTGGTTATCAGAAATTCTGATGAATGGTGGGGATGGAGTATTAAATTCAACACAGCAAGGACACGTAGAGGATATGTATAAAGCAAGTAAACGAATGATTACT
>JBLGEO010000045.1:0-40275 GCA_047445235.1 Candidatus Dojkabacteria bacterium
TTGTTCAAGATAAATATGATATTAATGATGATTCTGGAAGGTTTATTGAGATTGGTAATAATGTGTTTATGCAAAATAAATTAGATGCAAATCTAAAGTGGCAAACTCTTCCACAAAAAAACATAGATTTTGGTGGAGGTTTTGAAAGAGTTGTAATGATTGCACAAGGTAAAACAGATATTTACGAAACAGATATTTACCAACCAATTATAAAAAGTATTGAAGGTGTTTCTGGAAAGAATTACAAATCTACAGACTTGTCATCCCGAGCGGAGTCGAGGGATAACGAATTTACGGCAGCATTTAGAGTTATAGCTGACCATGGTAGAGCAGCAGCATTTATACTCGCTGACGGTGTAACACCTTCTAATAAAGATCAAGGCTACATTTTAAGGCGGTTTATTAGAAGACTTGTAAGGTTTGGTAAAAAGTTGGGAATCGAAGAGGATTTTACTTCAGAAGTTGCAGAAGTTGTAATAGAGACAATGGGATATGCTTATCCTCATTTGGAGACAAATAGAGAAGCAATACTTGAAAAGATCGAAAAAGAAGAAAAAGTATTTAAGCAAACTTTAAATAAAGGTTTAAAGTTCGTTGAGACATTTAAAGGTAAAGGAATTAGTGGTGCAGAAGCATTTAACCTATATGAGACTTATGGATTTCCATTAGAGTTAACTCTTGATGAATTAAAAATTGACGAAAAAACTGCAGAAAAGATTACAGAAGATTTTAAATCAGAAGAAAAGAAACATAGAGAGAATTCTAGAGCAGGTGCAGAGCAAAAGTTTAAAGGAGGTTTGGCAGATAGTTCTAGAGAAACGACTAAACTGCATACTGCACACCATTTACTATTATCTGCATTACAGAGGATTGTAAATCCGAATATTAAACAAAGAGGAAGTAATATTACCGCAGAAAGATTAAGATTAGATTTTAATCTAGATAGGAAACTCAGTGACGAAGAATTAAAGGAAGTTGAAGACTTGGTTAATAAAAAAATTGAGGAAGAACTTCCTGTAACCAGACAAATGATGAACAAAGAGCAGGCAGAAAAGATAGGAGCTCAAATGGAATTTGGACAAAAGTATGGTGATGTTGTTTCAGTTTACTTAATGGGTAAGGGCGACGAGTATTTCTCAAAAGAATTCTGTGGAGGCCCACATGTAGAAAACACTAAGGAACTTGGGGAAGGTGGGAAGGAATTTAAAATTATTAAAGAGGAAAGTAGTGGCTCTGGCATTAGGAGAATAAAAGCAGCATTAGTTTAAAAATGAATCTAAAATTATTTAACTCAAGTCCTTTAGAAGTAGGAGAGATAAATCTAAAAAAAAAATTCGATCTCAGTGATGATGAAATAGTAGAATTAGATAGGTGCCTAATGCTCGAATCAATGAATTTAGAAGATTTAATATGTCTTTTTGATAAAGAGATTTTAACTAGTGAAAATACCCTTGCACTAGGACTATGGAATATATTTTCTAAAAATAATCCAGATATATCAGTATTTAATCTCTTAAAAAAAAGACTTGGTTTTAAAGATATTGAAGATGTTTATAGTGAATCTTCAATTTTTATAAGCATTAGAGAATATATTTGGGGTTGTGATAGTATAGAAGACGCAATTGAGAGAAGGATTAAGTGGAAGAAAAATATAATAGTATTTTTACCAAACGATTTATTTTCTTACTACAATAAAAAAGATCATATTGGTATAACTGCTAGTGAAGTTTACAGGATTTTAGAATGTACTAAAATTATAAATGGGAATGTTTATTTTGTCAGAGGAGTATATGATTGAATACAAAGCAATAGCAGCAATCTACGGATTTATATTTGGATGCATTATAGGAAGTTTTCTAAGCTTAGTCTTAGATAGACTTCCTCGAGGCGAATCCATTATTTCTCCGTCATCTCATTGCCCTAAATGTAATACACCATTACGATGGTATGATAATATTCCAGTTTTTGGATATATTCACTTACATGGGAAGTGTAGAAACTGTGGGTCAGAGATACCTTTGAGAGACTTCTTAGTTGAAACTGGATTCGGATTTATTTTTGCTATTCTTGCCTTCTTAGTATTATTCAATTAATTACTTTAAAAGAGCGATAGCACTGGAGTGTGCAAAATAACAAAGAGTGATCATGGATCTACAATTGATGATGGTAACAGCTCCGCTGTCTAAAGATTTACAATCATAATACTCCTTTCATGACCATGCTTCTGATAGTCTAAATTTGCTAACTCTGCATCTAGTTTTTCCAAAGATGCCAAAGAATTCTCTTTTGAACAAGTTTTTAAAACCTCTGGGAATTTTTCAGTATTCATTGTTTTTATAAAACCGTCAGAATAAATTACAATTGTGTCAGTCTTACTTATATATACATTACCAAAGTATAGAAAATTTAATGAAATTGGCTCTCCTGTTAGTGAACCGAATCCAACACACTCATCATTTTGAACCTGTTTAGGATTATTTCTAAATTGTTTTCTAACCAAAATTCTACCCTCAGGTTTATTCCAATTAAAAGTCTTTAAGTATGGATTAGTATCACTAAAAAAATATTTCTCAAAAACATCTACCGAGTTGGGAGTATTAAATTTCATATTCCAGTTTTCATCATAGACTCTAACACCACAATCTCCAATTGCTCCCCATAAGAGGCTATGTTCGTTTATAACAACTCCAGTTGCAACACAAGCCCAGAAGTCATGGTCTAAATAGTCTGGTTTTGGATTATTGGTTTCGTTTAATTCTTGAATTTTTCTATTTGCAGTTACAAAGGCTGTTTCGACATTATCTAAAGAAACTTCTTCTTTACTACCCAAGCTATATACAAAACTTTGAGTAAAAGTATTTGCAGATATTCTTGCAGGACTTGGTTTTGGATATGCTTTTTGCTGTTCCTCAATTGAAACTGCTGAGAAATCAGGGATACCTATTGGATCTCTTGTAATTCCATCCGCAATGGCAAAGATATTGCCCTCATGGCGAATAGAGTCTTCTTGCTCTTTCAGCTCTTTATATTTAAAGTCCGGAAGTTGTAGTTTTAAAACTTGCATACACTATTGTAACCTTTCTGCAGCTTGTTTGGATTTATCTAATTCGTATTTACTCGGAGTTGCGCTTGTGTAAATGATTTGCCTATTTCTTTTTTGAAATTCTTCAAATTTTAGAGGTCTGTTATCTAATGCAGATCTCATTCTAAAACCGTAGTCTACCAGATTTGTTTTTCGAGATAAATCACCATTAAACATTCCTCCTATCTGTGGAACTGTTATATGTGACTCATCAATAATCGTCATATAGTCATCTGGAAAGTAGTCTAGTAGGGTGGAAGGAGCTGTTCCAATAGGTCTTCCATCAATATATCGAGCGTAGTTTTCAATTCCCTTGCAATAACCAGTTTCTTCAAGCATTTCCAAATCGTAATTCACTCTTTGTTTCAATCTAGCTGCCTCAATCATTTTTCCTCTATCGTTAAAATCTTTAACTTCTTTTTCTAGATCGTCTCTAACTATTCCAATAGCTCTTTTAAGTTTTTCTTCTGGACTTACATTATGTTTAGCAGGAAAAATTGTGATTTTATCTACTTTATCCAAAAGTTCTCCGCTAATTGGATTTATTAATCTGATTGATTCTAATTGTTCTCCAAAGAATTCCAACCTAACAGCCCTATCGTCTGAAGTTGTAAGGTTAATATCCACACTATCCCCTCTAACTCTATACGTTCCTGTAGCAAAGTCGTTATTAGTTCTATCGTATTGCATATCTCTTAGTCTTGTTAAGACTTTCTCCCTATTAAATTCTTTTCCTACTTCTAAATCGACGCTCATAGATTCGTAATCGTCCGGATTACCTAAACCATAAATACAGCTGACTGTTGCAACAATAATTACATCTTTTCGAGATAAAAGCATTTGAGTTGCAGAGTTTCTATAACGCTCTATAACTTCGTTAATATCTGAGTCTTTTTCTATATATAAATCTCTTGATGGAACATATGCTTCTGGTTGGTAATAATCGTAGTAACTTACGAAGTATTCCACTGCATTTTCTGGAAAGAACTCCTTGAACTCAGAGTAGAGCTGCGCTGAAAGTGTTTTGTTGTGTGACAGAATTAATGTTGGCTTTTGAATATTTTGAATAATATTTGCCATTGTGAAAGTCTTTCCTGTTCCAGTAGCTCCAACTAAAGTTTGATGTTCTAAGCCTGCTTCAATCCCTGCACTTAGTGCTTCTATAGCATTTGGCTGATCTCCTCCTGGTTTGTAGTTTGAGTGAAGTTTAAAATTCATAAAATAATTATACTACATAGTGCAAGTAAGCGCTTTAAGCATTAACTCTTACACCTAAATCTTTAAAGAGAAAGTCCTCAGCTTTCTTTTTTAATTCCTTGATTGAACCATTATTTTCAATTTGAAGATCGTATTTGAACTTTTTAACTTGAGTATCTGCTCGATTAAACAATTCATCCACTTTCTCTCTAGTAATTTCTAACAAAATAGTTTGAGGAAAAGACTTCTTGAACTTAACCGCCTCGTCAACTTCTCTAATATGAATAAAAAATACACCATCACCTTTTGAATTGATCTCATTGGTTAGATAATTAAATGGACCGTCATTAAGCTTAACCCAGGCCATTTTGATGTCATACCAAAACTCTCTAACAGCATCTGTTTTTGTTTCTCTAGGTACACCTAGAACTATCCCAGCGTCTTTTACTGGGTCAATTGAAGAGATATTATAAACAGGTACATTTAACGGTTGTAGAACTTCTTTACAAAGCCCTACAAAGGTATCTTTACCGGAACGACCAATGCCGTTAATTATTACAATATATTTCATAAGGTTAGTGGAAAAAATATCTTCAAAATACTAATGTAAAAGCAGATAGTTTTCAACTAGGTACGTTGTCAACTTCGTTGACAGATATTGGTGACAGGGCTATAATCTTTACAGATATATATTTTCAAAAAACGATAGGTATAGTAGAATAATACTATTACCTTTAAATTAAAAACTATGTTAAAAGCACCGACATTAAATCACAGTTTAGATAACAATTCAGGAGAGTTTAAAATTGAAGCAGAGAAAGTTCAGGAAATTTTTGAATCCACAACTGCTAATCTTTTAGCTGCTGCCACATTCGACAATGTTCAAGATACAGTAACCTTTGTTTCAGAAGAACAAACCTCCCATCTAACAAGCTTAAACGATGTTATTGCCCAATCTGCTTTGCGAAACCAGTCTGCAGTTCTAATTCTAAAAGTACTTTATGCACAAATTAAAGGCATCAGTTTTACAGAAGTAGATTCAAGTGCTTTCTTAAATCAAGAAGTAATGAATACGATATTAGAAAAATTTGGAGATAAATTTTTCTTTACAGATGAAGAAGGCGATGATATCTTTGTTCAATCTAAGGAAATTCCTGCTGTTGAGCAGAACCCCGAGACAAGTGCAATATCTAATTTTCTAGTAAGAGGTGCAAAAAAAGCAGCTTAGTAAATAATGTATGCCAGAAAGTTACGAAGGTTTTGACAGAAAAGCTGAAGAAGTTGCTAAGAATGTTATTAGGGTTTTCGATTCTATTGGACTACAATATGCTGCACCTTCGTTAAAAGTATTTACTGAACCTGCCAATACACTAAGAGTAGACGTTCCCATTTTTTTTGATATTAAACAGACGCCAAGCTTAGATATGTTTGGTGGAAATCTTGCACCTTATTTTTCAAATGCAAGTTCTGTAACATTAATGTTAAAGCGAAGGTATGACGTTGGAGTTGCTCTTCACAATATTCTTTTAAACTTTGGGCCAATTGGCGAGGATTTCAAAATGAAATCAACAAGTGAGTTAGTAAGAATATTTGAAGGATTTGCTGTCGCAAATAATATAAAAATTTCTAGAGAAGATTTGCTTGATTACTTTTCTGTAAAGAGTCAGAAGATTGTTATACTTTTGAATTCTCTTAGAGAGGGTACGATTATTGTTCCTTTCAGCTTTATTTGTTTTGTCCCTGAGAATCCTGCAGATACTGAATACTATTTCAGTATTAATGAGTATATGGACAGACGAAATGCAGAATATATTCTTGGGCCAACAATGATAAGGCATGACCAAGCCATGGAACCAAGTTTTGTAATGCCAGATGGAGTTCCAGTTGAGCAACTAAAGAATCTTTTCAAGATACTTGAAAGTAAAGATGAAGTTAAACCTAATGCAATAATTACACAGTTTCTACAAGGCCTTGCAGTGTTGCAAACGAAAAACAATCTAACAATAGGCCCATTGTTAAATAGTGCACAGTTAGTTGAAGCTACAATTACAACAAGACAGTCAGATCCTAGAGTAAAGAAAATTATCCAATTAGCTGATCCACATTTTATAAGGTACTTTAATCTTCCAAGCAATATGTCTGCACTACAAATAGCTTCTATAGAGGCCGATGACGAGCATGGGATAAGTATTAAACAATACATTCTGAGTCTAAATGAAGATATTAATTACTTACGACAGTTTCTCGAAACTATTAGAAATAATTCTCCTAGATTAGAACATGCAGAGTTTCTTGAACTACAAACAGGCTTAACTAAATATGTGCGAGCAATAATTAATAAAGTATCCCCATTTTCTAAAAAGTTTGAGAACGAATACAAAATGCTTTATTCAAATACCGCACAGCTTTTGGTTTAAGACTTCTTTTTTAGATCTTCCATTTCCTTAACGCACCCACAAATCTTACTCCATTCTGGGTCGTCAATACATTTTGGATTTCTAGCGGTGCACATAAATCTTCCGTGAAATACTAATCTTAATCCCCAGTCGTTCCATTCTTTTTGAGGGAAAAGTTTCATTAAGTCCTGTTCAACTTTGGCTGGATCATCTCCGCCATTACTCAAGCCGAGTCTTCGCGAAGTTCTTAATACATGCGTATCTACAACAAATCCTACTGGAAGTATCCCTAGTTTTGGTGCAAACCATTCGTTAATTACAACATTTGCAGTCTTTCGTCCTATTCCAGGAAGTTCTGTAAGTTCTTCCATTGTGTTTGGTACATCACCTTTATATTTATCCCTAACCATTTGAGCAAGCTTTATTAAATTTCTTGATTTAGTTTTATAGTAATTAATTCCACCAAGAAACTTTTCAACATCTTCTACTTTTGCATTCGCTAAATCCTCAATCGTTTCATATTTTTCAAATAGTGCTGGTGTCTTTTTATTTACAGTTGTGTCTAAAGTTTGAGCAGCAAGCATGACAGCTACAAGCAGCTGGAAAGCTGACTTGTGATGAAGTGGTGTCTCTACACTTGGATAATCTCTATGGAGTAATTCTTTAATCTTTTGTAGTTTTTCTTTGGAAACCATAGATTAATTATCTCTAAAAATTTTAGAAAAGAGAAGCTTTAAAGCTGTTATTACAATTTAGTAAGAAAACTTAATTATGCTATGATACTTTTACTAAATAATATCATTACCACATGGGCAATAAGGCATTCATAAACGACAAAAATCTAGTTGAAATAAAAATGGAGAATGAGATTAAATACTACAAGCTAGTTAATTTCTTTATTTCTATAGCAGCATTATCTAATTCTCTGGATGCTTCAAAAAAAGATATCCTTATTTTGGTTGATTTATCCGAAGCAATATCGTTAGAAGGTATGGCTAAGGGGTTAATTACAACTATGTTTAGTATTTCAATTTTTGACCGATTAGCATTTTTTGGTGCAAACGATATATTGAATAAAGATATGCTTGATGTCGCCAAAAATGCGAATAGAGCAGATAAGGTGAAAGGATTTAAAACTAGGGAAGAAACAGAGGAATGGCTTTTGTCACACAAAATAAGATAGAAATTCAATACTGTCTGATAATTTGACTGTACATATCACATCTTATTTATTATAATTGACAGCATTCGATACGTGCTAGGGTAGCTCAGCTGGTAGAGCACTCGCCTGAAGAGCGAGGTGTCGGCAGTTCAAGTCTGCCCCCTGGCACCAAATTTCAACTTCATCAACAACCCATCAAATAAAATACCTTATTTCTTTTATGTAGTTTTGTATAAATTTACAAAAAACTACCGTTCTCTTCATTTTTGTCAAAAAAGTAAGACAGAAGGCCTCTCCCTAAGTTAAAGAAAACATCTTCGCGATATCTTAGTTTAGTATTTTTTTGCGATCTAAAACTTGTAACAAAATTTACATAAAAAACGCTTAAAATAGTTTAAAAATATAGCAATTGGTTAAAAAATTCATTATTATGAGATAGGGAATTATCAACATTAACAAAGACTTTTCAATAAGATGAAAAAGTTAAATTTACTTAAAAATAATTTCGTCGCTCAAATAAGAAATTTTGTCCAAAAACTTAAAAATGGTTTGAGTAACTTTAGAGGAATTCTTAACAAAGAGTTTTTATTAAGACACTATAAGGTACTTTCCTTTCTAGTTGTAGTTCTTGTAGCTAGTTTACTAGTGTTCATATTTAGACCAAAGACACCAGTTAATTTAGATTTTAACTTTACAGATAAACCAATTGCATTCAGTGATATTAAAAAGTCTGCATCAGTAGAGTTAACTGAAACTGAAAATCAATATGTAGCTCATCCAAATGGAGATTTGGTGCAGTATTCAAAATCCGGTCAATCTACAAACGGTAGTGTATCTCTTTTAAATTTAAACGCTAAAAATAAACCATCTTTAGGAATTCACTTTACAAGCAGTGATAATTTAAATTCTACTTTAGATGGATCTAATGTAAGTTATCAAGGTATAAATTACACAATAAAATATTCCACTTTCGATAAATTCATAAAGGAAGATATTGTTTTATTAAATCCAAACTCGGCAAAAGAATTTAAATTTGAATTAACTTCTTCAGAAGATTTAACTTTAACAAAGACGAACGATGGAGGTATCAATGTAGAACAAAATGGCAATTTGGTTTATTACATTTATCCGGCAACTGCTAAAGACTCCAACGATAAGCAAATTGATTATACTTACGAAGTTGATGGTAAATCGATTACGTTAAAGCCATTAACATTAGCTCAATTTGAAAATGCAAAATATCCAATTACTATAGACCCTACAATAGCTTGGTCTTTTTCAACATCAGTTGAATATACATTATCTGACGAAGCTAAAATTGAAATACAGAGTGGCTTAGTTAGATTAAAAGATAATTCTGGATATGCAACAGATGATCCTTATGTAATAAATAATAATGGTGTTACATACAATACTTTATCCGGCTTTAGCGAAATACTTGGGGGGAATAATCAAGGTAGTATCCAATATCAATTAACTAATAACGGTACTGATTGGTATTGGTGGAATGGAAGCGCTTGGACGGTAACGGTTGCTGGATTTAGTGAATCTAATACAGCAGCAGTTGTTAATACAAATATTTCAACTTTTCCTACAGATATAGGAATAGGTAAACTACAATTTAAAGCATTTTTGCATGCAGCAACATCTGCAACTCAGGTTGAACTTTCAAACGTAAATATTATTTACTTTTCTAGCACAGCTCCAACAACTACTTCGCTATCACAAAATTCTGGAAGTTCCGTTGGTGGAAATGACATAACAATTAATGGCTCTAACTTTGATGATGCATTAAAGACAAGTACATTCACATATACCGGAGCTGATCAAGCATATACAGTTCCTGCTGGTGTAACATCTATTCATGTAAAAATGTGGGGAGCTGGAGGAGGTGGTGGTACCAGAGGATCAGGTTGGGATTTCGGTTACGATGGTGGTGCAGGTGGTTATACAGAAGCAGATATTGCAGTAACACCTGGTCAAACATTAAATGTAATGGTCGGAGGAGGTGGTTTTAGTGGTTTAACTACCGCAACAGGATATAGTTACGGAGGCGGAGGGCGAAACTGTGGAGGATCTGATTGTTCTTATGGTGGACAAGGAGGAGGAAGATCTGCTATTCAGATTTCAAGTGAAGATATTCTAACTGCAGGTGGTGGTGGTGGTGGTGGTTCTAGTGTTACTTCATATACAGAAGGTTTTGGTGGTGCTGGTGGTGGAACTACAGGGCAAGACGGAGTAGAAGTTGGGAATGCTACTACAGCTGGTACTGGTGGAACACAAAGCGCCGGTGGTACTGGTGGTGTAACTAATGTAGGCTATCCTGGAACTGCCGGTTCTAAATATTTAGGTGGTTATGCAGCTGGACAATCATATGGATCAGGTGGTGGTGGTGGATGGTATGGAGGAGGTGGTGGTGGTTACTTAAACAGTTTTATGGGTGGCGGAGGAGGTGGTTCAAGTTACATTGCAGGAGCAGGAGTAAGTAATGCAAGTACTATTGCAGGAAATTTGAACAACCAACCTAAAAGTGATGACTTTGATAACAGTGGTGCTGGAAAAGGAGGAGCAACGAGAGTAGATGGTTCTCATGGTAGAGTCATTATTAATGCGATTACTAAATCTGTAAAATTTGGGAATACAGAAGCACATAACATAAGGGTGACAGACTCAAATACTTTGATAGTAACTGTGCCTCAACATACACCTGCAACTGTGGACGTAACTGTAACAAATTCCGATGGGCAAATTGCGACCCTTAGTAATGCCTATACTTTTAATGCACCTTCTATTACTTCACTATCTAGTACTTCTGGTTCAAGTGCTGGAGGTAATGATGTAACGATAACTGGTACAGACTTTGACTCTAAAGTAGCTAGTCAAACATTTACGTATACTGGATCAGATCAAATTTATACAGTTCCACAAGGTGTTACCTCAATTCGTGTAAAGATATGGGGAGGTGGAGGAGCTGGCGGTAATCCTGGTTCTTGGACTCAAGGATACCCAGGTGGTGGCGGTGGATATACAACAGCAGATATAGAAGTTACTCCAGGTCAGAACTTAAACGTTATGGTGGGAGCAGGTGGTTCACATACAGCCAACAGTTTATATAATTATGGTGGTGGTGGGCCAAACTGCGGAGGTACTGATTGCCAATACGGTGGACAAGGAGGAGGAAGATCTGCTATTAAATATAATAATCAAGATCTCGTTACAGCCGGCGGTGGTGGTGGTGGTGGATCTTCTTTGCAACACAACTATAGTGAGAATGGAGGTGCAGGAGGAGGGCCTACTGGAGATAATGGTTTAAACGGTGAAAATTCAACCTCTGGTGGTAGAGGTGGTACTCAGAGTGCAGGAGGTGCAGGAGGTGTTGCAGGTAATATAGGTGCACAACCTGGTCAAAAATATACTGGTGGAAGACCAAATTCACCTTACTCTTATGGAGGATCTGGTGGTGGTGGTTACTTTGGAGGTGGAGGCGGAGCATATTATAGTACAACTATGGGTGGTGGTGGTGGTGGTTCTGGTTACATTGGTGGATCTGGAGTAAGTAATGGTACTACAATTATTGGTACCTCTAAAGTGCAGGCGAATCCTGAGGATCCATTAAATAGCGGAGCCGGTGGTGGTGGAAATCAGTCTGTAGATGGCACATCAGGGAAAGTTGTAATTGACATCTTACCTAAATCAGTAACTTTTGGTGGCGTACCAGCAACAAATATTAGATATACAAATGCTACTACGATTGTTGCAACTGTACCTATTCATGCAGCGGGAACTGTAGATGTAGTTGTAACAAACCCAGACGGACAAAGTTCTACAATAACAAATTCGTATACATTTATTGGACCGATTGGAACATCAGTATCTCCTAATACAGGTTCTACTGTTGGAGGAACAGATGTAACAATAACTGGGACGAATTTTAGTAAAAGTGTTTCTACTATGACATTCTCTTTCAGTGGTGGTGATCAGACTTATACAGTTCCTGAGGGAGTAACATCGATTAAAGTAAAGGTATGGGGAGCAGGTGGAGCTGGTGGAAAAGTTGGAGGTTGGGGATATGGAGCACCTGGAGGTGGAGGTGGATATACAACAAGTGATATTACAGTAACGCCTGGTCAGACATTAACCGTAATGGTTGGAGGTGGTGGTTCTGCAGCCGGTATTGATCTTGATACTTACGGTGGTGGTGGACGTACATGTACTAGAGCAGAGTGTGTTTATGGATCTCAAGGTGGAGGTAGATCTGCAATAAGAGTAAGTGGTGAAGATATTTTAACTGCTGGAGGAGGTGGTGGTGGTGGTTCTACACGAACACCAAGTTATAGTATGGCTGGAGGAGCTGGAGGTGGAGATGTTGCACAAACAGGTTTCTCAGATGAATATGCATCTGGCGCAGGTAAAGGGGGAACGCAAATAGCTGGTGGAGCTGGTGGTGTTACACCTTCCGCAACAGGTGACGCTGGTTATAAATATTCTGGTGGATGGGGAGCACTTGGTTTTCCTTATGGAGGATCTGGAGGTGGTGGATGGTATGGTGGTGGAAAAGGAGAATACTACGAGCCAAATACAATGGGTGGTGGTGGTGGTGGTTCTGGGTATATTGGTGGCGCTGGGCTTGTTAATCCCTATATGTATACTGGGGATAAAACTACCCAAGCATTCTCAACAGATCCTGATAACGGTGGGGCTGGTGCAGGAGGTGCTGCGTCTACTGATGGACAAAATGGAAGGGTAGTTATTTATGCATTGCCTGTAAAAGTAAAAATAGGTGGTGTAGAGGCAACTAATATAAACTATGTAAACTCAACAACTATTACTGCAACTTTGCCACAGGGAACACTTGGTGCAAAGGATGTAGAAGTAATAAACCCTAATGGAGATTCTTCGACAATAACGAATGGTTTCACATATGCATCACCTAATCCAACATCTGTCACTCCATCAACGGGATCAACTTTTGGAGGAGAAACAATTACTATTACAGGGACAAATTTTGGGAATTTAACGCCAAAAACTTATATATCAACTGGAACAGATCAATCCTATACAGTTCCTGCCGGAGTGACTTCTATCAGAGTCAAAATGTGGGGAGCAGGTGGAGGTGGAGCGGGGATTGGAAGTTGGAACTTCGGGTATTCAGGTGGAGGTGGTGGATACACTACAGCGGATGTCGCTGTTACCCCTGGAGACGTATTAACAGTTGTTGTTGGTGCAGGGGGTATTGATGGTCAATTAGGAGCTACAGGTAACATGTATGGAGGCGGAGGAGCTGCATGTATTAGTAGCGATTGTAGATATTCTGCTGCGGGAGGTGGACGATCATCGATAAGATTTGGTGGTGAAGATATATTAACTGCAGGTGGTGGTGGTGGTGGTGGTTCTGCAAGAGCATTGGATGTTAGCCAGAGTGGTGGAGGTGGAGGTGGTACTTATGGTGAAAATGGAAAGTCAGACTATCCAACTGCCAATGGTCTTGGTGCAACTATTCTAAATGGAGGACTCGGTGGAATTGCTAATACTGCAAATGGTAACTCAGGTACTAAATATCAAGGAGGAGCAACTCAATTAAATTCATATGGAGGAGGTGGTGGTGGTGGATACTACGGTGGTGGGGCTGGAGGTTTCTTTGAAATTGCTAGTTCTAGTCGAATGGGTGGTGGTGGCGGTGGTTCCGGATATATTGATGGGACTGGTGTATCAAAAGGTTTAATGATTGCTGCGATTGGAACTACTCAAGCAAATTCTTCAGATGTTGACAATGGAGGTGCTGGACTGGGTGGTGCACAGTATACTGCAGGAAAACATGGAAAAGTAATCATTACACCTTTGGGTATAAATGTTTCTGTTGGTGGTGTTACAGCAAGAGATATAAGATTTGTTAGTTCTACAACCCTAACTGTAGTAACACCTACCAATTCACCTGGTGTTAAAGATGTTGTAGTTACTAGTCCTGACGGATATTCTTCAACACTTGTTGGTGGATATACATATGTGGGTTCAAGTTTAAATTCAATCACTCCTAACTTTGGTACAACTAATGGAGGAACAAACGTAACAATTGATGGAGATAATTTAAGTGCAGGCCTCGAGACAAAAACTTATGACTTTACTGGAAGAGATCAGATCTTTATTGTTCCTGAAGGAATAACATCGGTATTTGTAAAAGAGTGGGGAGCAGGAGGAGGTGGTGGCGATAATTTAAATTGGGGGTATGGTTATGCGGGAGGTGCAGGTGGATTTACAACGAGTGAAGTTACTGTTACACCTGGTCAACAACTTACAGTTATGGTTGGTTCTGGAGGTGTACCTGGTAGAACCTCAAATGCCTATAGTTTCTATGGAGGCGCAGGAAATAACTGTGTAGCAGACTGTAATTACGCTGGGCAAGGAGGAGGAAGATCTGCAATTAGAGTTAGTGGTGAAGATATTTTAACTGCTGGTGGAGGTGGAGGTGGAGGTACTAGTCGTTCTAACATACTTAGACAAATTGGAGGAGCCGGCGGTGGACTTTTAGGTCAAGATGGTATATCTGACTCAGTTTTAACTGCTGGTGGTAAAGGTGGTACTCAAAGTTCTGGTGGTTCAGCTGGAGTTGCAGGAGGTGGAAATGGTACTGCAGGTTCAAAATATACTGGAGGGAATAGTTACTCAGCTTACGGTGGATCAGGTGGAGGAGGTTGGTATGGTGGAGGAGCTGGATCTTATCAAGAACCAAATACAATGGCAGGAGGAGGAGGAGGTTCTGGATATATTGGCGCACCCGGGTTAGTTAATCCGTTTACAATAATGGGTGATTACAATGTTCAACCATTCTCAACAGATACAGATAATTCTGGTGCAGGAGCTGGAGGAGCTGCTAATGTTGCAGGTAAACCAGGAAGGGTTGTAGTTACAACAGCACCAAGTTCTCTATATTTTGGTTCTGAAAAGGCAATAAATCTAAAATTGGTTGATGTGCATACTCTAACCGGTACTACTACACCAAATACAGCTGGTGCTAAAGATGTTTCTTTATTCTTGCCTGACGGAAACTCAGCAACTTTGAGTAATGGATTTACATTTATACCACCACCAGTTATAACTTCAATTAACCCTGCATTTGCAGCTGAAGCAGGCGGTACACAAATTGTTATTACTGGAACTGGCTTTATAGATACACCAACAATTACATTTGGTGGCGTATCTGCAACATCAGTTACTTTTGTTAGTTCAACTACCTTAAACGTAGTTGCTCCAGCTCACGCATTAGGAAACGTAGATATTGTAATTGCCAACCCAGATGGAACTTCGAGTACATTCACAAATGGGATCCAATATATAGTAGCTCTTTCTAAAATTACATCAATTGATCCAACAGTAAGTCCTGTAGGTGGTGGCACAAATGTAACAATTACTGGTGAAAACTTTGGCCCAGCGATCAGTAGTTTAAAGTTTGGTAATACTGATGCAATTAATCCTGTGTACGTGAATTCTACAACAATTACTGCAACAACACCTGCCCATTCACTTGGCCTTGTTGATGTGGTACTAAATCAGGAAGATGGTCAAACGTCAACACTTGCTAATAGCTTTACTTTTGCAAATCCACCAGTCATAACCAATATTAGTCCTACCAATGTAATAAAAACTGGCGGTTCAACAATAACAATCACTGGTACAAGCTTTGAGCAAACACCGCAAGTTAAATTTGGTGGAGTGAATGCGACCTCTGTATTATATGTAAATAGTACAACTCTAACAGTTGTAGCTCCTGCACACTTTTTAGGACTAACTGATGTTCAAGTTATTAATCCAGATACTTTAGCTGTGACTTACACGAATGGAGTTAACTATGTAGAGGCACCTCCATCTATAACGAGTGTTACGCCAAATTCAGGTCCAACTTTAGGTGGAACAGATGTAACAATTAGTGGAACAAATTTTTTAAATGGGCAAGGTACAGTTGGCAATGGTAGAGATGGTTCTGTAATAGTAGCTTCTAACAAGAATATAAATACTGATATAATCTCAGGATCAAGAACTTGTGCTGATGCAATTAACTATTCAGTAACTGGATTAAGCTCTACACAGGCCACACTTTCAACTTCTCCTACAAATGATTGCTTAGCAGTTGACGATGAAGTGATGCTAATAAATTTACAAGGGACTAATTCAAACAATACTAATGTAGGTAATTACGAATTCTTTTATGTATCTGCAATTACTGGGAACTCAGTAGAATTTTCAAATATAAAAACTAAATTTTACGGTGATGGTGCAAATGATGACAATAATATAGGTACAGCTTCAACTAACCAAAAGGTAATGTTACAAAGAGTTCCTAACTACCAAAATGTTGCTGTTAATGTAGGTTCTACACTTACTTCAAGTGGTTGGGATGGCACAAAAGGTGGAGTGCTCTTTTTTAGAAATAATGGTACTCTAACAATAAATGGCTCAATTAGTGCTTCAGGAAAAGGTTATAGAGGAGGACAAGGACTAACAAATGGTTCAGATTATACTCAAGGAGAAAGTTATACCGGAGTAGGTAGTGCCGCAACTACAGCTAATGCTGGTGGGGGTGGAGTTGGTACAGGTGAAGGATCTGTTTTTAACGGAACTTCTTCTTCAGGTGGTGGAGGTGGTTCTTACGGAACTGCTGGGACAGACGGTTTTCAGGCAAGTGGAACTACTCAAGGTAGTGCTGGTAATACATATGGTACTAATACATTGGATAAATTATTCTTAGGATCAGGAGGTGGTGGAGGTGGTGCAGTAAATTTTGGTTCAGGTTCAGGAACTTTTGGTGGAAATGGTGGAAATGGAGGAGGGATAGTAATGATAAATTCTGCAAACATTGGCATAGGTGGAACTATAGGCTCAAATGGATCAAATGGTATTAATGGTAATTCCAATGGTGGTTACGGAGGCTCTGGTGGTGGAGCTGGATCCGGAGGAAGTATCTTCATAAGTTCTTCTTCTTTAGATTTGGGTAGTTCTAACGTAATTGCAAATGGTGGTTCAAAGGGTATCGGTGGTGCTGCTGGCGAAGCAGGTACAGATGGTGGAGATGGTGGTGCGGGTAGAGTTGCAGTATATTCAGATTCGATTACTGGTTCAACTAGTCCAAGTGCTTATCAAGGTTCGATTGGAAATAGTATTTCTAGCATAGCTGTAGATTTTGACGGAGTGTCGGCAACAAACATTACGTATGTAAATTCAACTACTTTAACTGCAACTACACCAGCAAATGCAGGTGGTCCAGCAGATGTAAAAGTTACGAATACTGATGGTCAATCGGATACTTTACACAATGGATTCTTGTACGCATCGGATAGATATTCATTTATCTCTCCAGTATTAAACATTAGGGCAACTGAACCTGGAACAATGGTAGTCCAAGCTCAAGACGTATTAGGAAACCCAATACTTGTAGACACAGATACTACTCTAAGTTTATCTTCAACTAGTACCTCTGGCTTTTTTGCAATTGACTTAAACGAAAATGAATCAACAAGATGGGATTACAATTCAGTTGTAATACTTGCTGGAACATCTACATCAACGTTCTATTACAAAGATAATCAAAAAGGAACCCCAACAATTACTGCGGAGCCTACTGAAGGAGCTATTAGTATCCCAGCAACACAAAATGCCGCGATCAAAAGTAAATTTCAACTTTTACTTACAGGAATCAGTGATCCAATAAAAGTTGGAGTACCTAGTTCTGTAACTGTAATCAGCGTTGACTACTTAGGTAATCCACAACATGATTATCAAGGAACTGTTCAGTTCAGTTCTACAGATCCAGCTACGTTGTTTCCAGCAAACTTTACATACCAGTTGTCAATGCTTGGTGAACATACTTTCGTTAATGGAGTCACACTAGTAACTCAAGGAGACTTCTGTGTATCTGTAACAGACGTTGATGATGCTGATATTACGGGTAGTCAATGTAATATTACAGTTGATCCACCGGACGTTGGTACAATTGCTAAACTAAAAATACTAAACGGAACTCAAACAATTCCTCTAGATGGAATTACAACAGAAATTACAGTTCAAACTCAAGATACAAATGGAACTGCAATTCCTGTTGGTGTTATAACACCTATTTACTTTTACACAAATTCGAGCACAGGTGAATTCTCAACAGATGGAGTGACTTGGTCCAATGGTCCATTTACATCACAAATATCGGCTTATGCAACATCAAAGAATTTCTTTTACAGAGATCCAACACTTGGTGCACACATAATAGTTGTTAGAGACGATTCAGTTGGAAACAGTAATGGTACAGGTACAAATGTTGGCTGGGAAAACGATACCGCAACAATAACAACTGCAGTTGGATCTGCAAATAAATTAGCACTATATGGTGTTCCAACATCGTTAACAGCTGGAGATGTAAGCAGTGCAATTAGTATTTCAATGCAAGATGTAGATGGAAATAACCTAACAGCAACTCAAGATAAAACAGTTTATTTGACTGCAAATCCAAATACAATACTATTTTCTGTAGATGGAGTGAGTAGTTTTACCAATAGTCTTTCTACAAAGATCAAAACAGGAGACTTGCTAACACAAGTTTATATTAAAAGTTTAGTAAAGGGATCAACAGATATTACTTTATCAGATGCTAATCCAGCAGACGGAGATACTGGCTTAGTGGATAGTGTTAAAAATATAACAATAAATGCTGCTGCTGCAAATAAACTTATTCTAATAGATGGACCTTCACAAGTTATTGCTGGTGATGTTTCAAATGTATTTACAGTACAATTACAGGACATTTATAACAACCCTGTTAGTCCAATAAGTAACTTTCCAATTTACCTATCAACAAACAATTCAGATGGAGTATTCTCTGCAACATCATTTGGAACAACAATTACAACATTAAATATTCCAGCAGCAAGTGACAGTGTTAACTTCTACTTTAAGCAAAATAAATACTTTACTACTCAAACAATTAATATTGCTGACACGATAGGTGGATTCGGTGCAGGAGGATTAACAGATGCACAAACAACAATAGATATATTGCCAGGAACAATTTCTCAATTAGGAATTCTTGAGAGTTCACCATATTCCGCAGTAGCAGGAGTTGAAGCTGGGCCATTCACAGCAGTTATAAAAAATACGTTTAATGTAGAAGTGCCAACTAGCCAAGATATTCAACTTTACTTATATACAAATTCAGTAGCAGGAACAAAAGAATTCTCTATATTGAGTAGTCCTTGGACTCCTATTACAAGTTATTTATTACCAACTTCACAAAGTAGATTTACTTTCTTCTATAAAGATACAAAGGCTGCAACTACAACAATAAAAGTATCCGATGATAATAACCCTTCATTTGAATTCGGGTTAACCAATGCTTCAATAGATTTAGCGATTGCAGCAGCTACACCAAGTGCAGTTAAGTTTACATCTAGTCCACAAACAGCTGACGCTGGAGTAGCTACAGGAGCAATCACAGTAAGCCTTTATGATCAATATAATAACGTAGCAAAATCAGCAGCAGGAACAACAGTTAATTTGGCAAGTACCTCTGGAACAGGAAGATTTGATACTGCAAGCAATGGTGCATTTGATGGTAGTATTACAAGCGTAAATGTAAATACAGATCAAAGTGTTGCAACTTTCTACTATAAAGATACAACTGCAGGAACGCCAACAATCACATTAACTTCAAGTGGTTTAAGTGGCGACACTCAAGATCAAACTATTGTTTATGGTAATGTAACTAGCTTTAACTTATCGAGTGTAAGTTCTACCGTAACTGCTGGTGTAAGTTCAAGTGCAATAACTCTAAAGACTTTCAACGCTGGTAATGTTAATGTTCCTGTGCCTTCAGACTTTACAGTTAACATAGCAAGTAATAACATAACTGGCAAATTTGATACAGCATCGAACGGCGGCTTCTTAGGAGTAGTTACAAGCGTAACTGTGTTGGCAAATCAAAGTTCAGTAGATTTCTATTATAAAGATTCATTAGCTAGTAATGTAACTATTACTGCTAGCAAAAATACTTTCACGAATGCAACATTTAACTTAGCAGTGACAGCAGCAGCAGCAAGCAAGTTAGCATTTAAAGACTCAAGTCTAGCTGCATTAAATCTTGGACAACAGAGTGCTGCAATATTTATTCAAAGTCAGGATTCTTTTGGAAATCAGTCAGTAGTTACAACAGATACAAATGTATATTTACATTCTAATTCTGCTAATCACCAATTTTTTAACCAATCTAATTCTGTAGTAACAAATGTTGTCTTAACAAATGGAAGTTCAGAAACTCAATTTAGTTACAAAGATTTTGTAATAGGGACATATACAATTACATTGAGTGATTTTACTTATCCAGACTCACCTGATGTAGGTTTAACTAACGCTTCAAAGGATATAACTATTACAAATGGAGCACCTGCTAAATTTCAACTAACAAAACTTTCTCAAGACTTACTAGTTGGTACACCTGAATTAGTAACATTGAAATTATTAAATGCATATGACCAAGAAGTTCCTGCTACGTCAGATACTCAAGTTAATTTATCTTCAACATCTGGAACGGGATCGTTTGATACTGTAAGCAATGGAAGCTTTAACCTAAACTCAGTAACAGTTTTGAACGGAGATTCAACTGCAACTTTCTATTACAAAGACACAACAGTAGGAACCCCAACAGTAAGCGCGGCTCGAAATGGATTCACAACAGGAACAACAACATTTAACTTGCAACCAAGTACAGTATTTAGATTAGTATTCGATTCTGTGCAGCAAAGTGTTGTTGCTGGAGTATCCTCCAACGTATATATTATTAAATTTAGAGATCAGTACGGGAATTATACTGTCCCACAAAGTCCATTTACTATTAACTTAGCTTCACAAGAAGCAACTGCACAATTTGCAACTTCTAATGTTGGCCCTTGGAATGTTACGTCAATAGATGTAAATATAAACGATTTAGATGCTAGATTCTTTTATAAAGATACAGTTGCTGGAATAAAGACTTTAACCGCTTCTTCAAACTTACTACAAAGTGGAACCCAAAATGTAACTATAACAGCAAATACTCCTACAACAATGAAATTTGTACCAAACGTTGGACAAACTGTAGCAGGTCAAATTGCATCAGGAGCTATTACAGTTGTACTTTACGATCAATACAATAACATTGCTAAACCATCAAGTAGTGTAACTTTGAACTTGACATCTGATAGTAGTCACTATGAGTTTTCAAAAACTGTAGTTCCTTGGACACCAGTTACAAGTGTAGATATTACAAGTTCAGAATCACAATCGGTGTTCTATTACAAAGATTGGATAGTTGGAACACCAACAATCACTGTTACAGATAACGCAAATGTTATTGACCCTATTAACTTACAATTTACAATAATTGCTAGTGATGCATCTAAATTAGTAATTAGTACAGCACCACAAACAACCATTATTAATACTCCAACAAACAATATTACATTCTTTGTGGCAGACATAAATAATTACAAGACAGCATTTAACAGCGATTCACAGGTGTTTGTATCTAGTGATAGTGTTGGCGGACAGTTCTCAAAAGACAATGGAGAAACTTGGACTACAACTCTAACATTTGATATTCAGGCAAGCACAGATACAGAACGAAGTTTTATATATGTAGATTCGGTAGAGGGTAACCCACAAATAACAATTTCTAGTTCAGGTTTAACATCTGCTACACAAATTGAAACAATGATAACTGGAACAATTAATAAAGTTGTAATAGGTGGAGATGGAAATGTTGCGGCCGGAACTCCACTTGCTTTAAATATTCAGACCTTAAATAATGCTGATTTAGCTGTCTCTGTAAATGAAGATACAATATTAACTCTATTATCAACAAGTACAACTGGTGAGTTCTCACTATCAAACTCAGTCTGGACTCCAATTACAGAATTTACATTAGTTAAATGGCAGAATCAAAAAGTAATCTACTATAAAGATACTATCTCTGGTACAGCTACTATTACAGTTAACGCTAAGATTAGTCAAGGGTGGACTGATGGCACAAAACTTATAGATGTAACTTCAGCTGCATATAGTAGAATAATATTCTTACAACATCCCGCTAGTGTAGTTGCAGATACTTTATCAACCCAATTTACTGTCCAAACAGTTGATCAGTTTGGTAATTTAGTTGGGACATCAGACAGAACAGTTTACATTTATGTTCCAGCATCTGGAAACATAAGTTTAAACGGGACTACTTTTGTCGGGACAACAACGGCATTAACATTACTTGATGGTGATTTTAGTGGAAGCTTTTATTATAAAGATGTACTACCTGGGAATAAAGTTATTACTGCAAGCGACCAAACACCTTTAGATGCACCAGATACAGGAGTTATTAATGCTACTGCTAACATTAATGTATTAGGCCAAACTGTTGCAGGTATAAGAGTGACAACTACTGCTCAGACTGGTTCATTAAAATTAACAGCTGGTCAAATTAGTAGTGTAATAACAATTGAGGCGTACAAAGCAAATAACTCCGCTGCTATTGTCGGTACACCATTACAAATCGACCTTTCTGCTATACCATCTTCAGTTGGTAAATTTACAGCAACATCTGATGTTAGTGCAAATGCAATTACATCTGTAACAATTTCAACTGGTTCTACAACAGCTAACGTTTACTTTACAACAAACGTTGCTAATACATATACATTAAACTTTGATTCAACTGCAATAACTGGGGATACTCAACAAATTGAGTTCCAGGCAGCAACTGCAAGTAAGTTAGTATTCCGAACATCTGTACAATCTAAAGGTGCAGGAGTAGAGTCCGATCAATTTAGAGTTAGTTTACAAGATCAATTTGATAACTTAGCTACAGAAGCTACAGACACTACGTTAATATTAAGTTCTACCAGTAGTACTGGATTATTTTCTGTTCTAAATGGATTAGCCTGGGTTGATACAAACCAAATTACTTTAAGTGCTAGTACATCCGATATTTACTTTTACTATAAAGATACTGTTGCTGGTACTTCTGTATTAACAGTAGATGAGACTCCAAGTCTAGGAATTACTGCAGCTACTCAAAACTTTACAGTTACATCTGGTAGTGTTGCATCCATTAGATTCTTAACAACCACAAATACTTTACAAGTAAATCAGCCTTCTAACGCAATGACAGTTTCTGTATATGATGTATTTGGTAACCAAACAACAACACAAAGTGACTTAAATATTTACTACTATTCAACTTCTGGCACAGGATCTTTTGCATCAAGTAATTTATTTAGTTCCACAATTACAAGTGCAATAATTACTGCAGCAACATCAAGTTCAACATTCTATTACAAAGATACAACAAGTAATAATCCAGTAATTACAGTAAGTGATCAACCAAGTTTAGATAGTCCTGATATTGGAATTACAAATGCTACTCAAACTCAAACAATTATCTTAGGTGCAGTAGCTAAGTTAAGATTTGTTAACTCAAATTCATCCGTTCAGTCTGGAGATGTAAAACAATTACAACTAAGACTTCTAAACGCATATGATGGACTAACTCAGACTCCTGGTCAGTTAACAGTTTATTTCTCTACCACATCAAGTGGATTATTCTCATTAGGTCAGACCTTTGGAGTGGGGGAGTCAATTGATGCATATTCAATTCCTGAAAATCAGAGTGGAGTAGACTTATACTATAAAGATATCCAAGCAGGTAGTGTAACAGTTACTGCTTCAGATTTTTCAACTCCTGCAGAGATTCCAGACACAGGAATTACAAATGCTACTCAAACATTCACAGTACAATCGGCTAATTTACAAAATTTGGTATTTATAACTACAGCACAAAGTTTAGTTGTAGGACAAACATCAAATGTTATGACTGTTCAAGCTAGAGATGTATTTGGTAATATTGCAACTGTTACAAATATAACACCATTTTACTTGTATACTAATTCTGTAACAGGTCAATTCTCATTAAGCACAGACTTTAGTGCAGGTCATTTGGTTACTCAATCATCTATGTCTGCAGGAACTTCATCGGTTTCGTTCTACTATAAAGATTTAACTTATGTTGCACCAAGTTCTAATCCAACTATTACAGTAAGTAATCAATTTCCTAAACCAGTAAGTGATGATTCTATTATCGATGCAGTTCAAATCGAAACAATTAATGCAGGTAACATATCTCAAATTACTTATACATCTTCCGATTTAGGTACAACAATTGCAGGTACACCAGCTGCACCAATTACTGCAATATTTAAAAATCAATATAATGTAGAAATTCCATTAACATCTACTAAAACTCTTTACTTCTTTAGTTCGTTAGGAGGAGGGCAGTTTGCAAGTTGGAACGGAAGTTCTTGTGGTAGTTTTGGAATTAGTTCAATAGACATTACAGCACCAAACTCAAGATTTATATTCTGTTATAAATCTTCACAAAGTGGAAGTTCAACAGTTACTGTTTCAGATACTAATGTTGTAACACCAGATACCGCTTGGACAAATGCAACTGGAGTGATTGTTGTTGACCCTGGAATAATTACTCAAATAGTATTTAATAATACAAACCCACAAGAGATTGTAGCAAGACATACTTCTGCAGAATTAAAGATAGAAACTAGAAATCAATATGGTAATGCTACAGCAGTTACATCTAACAAAACTATTTTCTTGAGGTCTTCATCTTCAACTGGAGAGTTTGCATTATCGCCTGGTGGTTCTTGGGGAATTAATTTTGCAACAATTCCAAACGGACAGAGTGGAGTTTCTACTTACTATAGGGACTCAACAGCTACAACTGGAACTCCACTAACAATTACTGCAGCAGATTCTCTTCCATTAATTCCAGACACTGCTTGGACAAATGGAACTCTAAATATAAATATTTCTCAACAAGTAGTTCAAAACTTTTTGGTAACAAACATTTCAGATCCACAAGTACAAGGTAATTCTAGTTCCGTAATTGTAGTTGCAAGAGATTCGGAAAACTTTACAGTAGATTGGTATACAGGTACTATTCACTTTACATCTTCAGATTCAAACGCAATTTTACCTGCTGACTATACATTCACAGCTGCAGATAAAGGCTTAAAGACTTTTGTTAATGGAGTTGCATTCGCAACAATTGGTGAGCAATACGTAAGGGTTACTGATGGCAATGGCGTAACTGGTGAACAAATAAACATAACTGTGAATACAAACCCAGCTGGACCAATAACTCAAGTTAGATTTAAAGATGCTACATCACCAACAATAGTACAAACTAATGTTGCCTCTACACCATTTACTGTTCAATTAAGAGACTCTAATGGGCAGGGTGCTAATGCTGGAGTTGGAGGATTCCAAATACGAGTAAGTTCAACATCTGGTACAGGACAGTTCTCATCTAGTGCAAGTGGGCCATGGAGTAGCTCTGGAGTGTTTACAATTCCTCAAAACTTTAGTGTAGTAAATGTTTATTATAAAGATTCAGCATCAGGTAACTTTACATTAACTGCAAGTGATTGGATTTCAAATACAGATGATATTGGAATATCTAATGACACGTTATCTATAATATCAAATACAGTTCTAGTTATAGTAAATACACAATTGCAAGTTAACAATAACTCACACCAATATGTAAACTCACCAGTAATATTTGCAAAAGATGATAGCGGAAGTTTTACTGCAAAGTCTGATTTTCAAATTTCAACTACAGATGCACTTGCTGGTACTCCTAAAGCATCTAATCTAACAATCAATTGGAAAAACCCAGCAGGCGTAACTGTTCAAACAGGTACTGTTACAAATACAAGCTCTACAGTATTTACAGTTCCTGAATTTACAGGAACAGTTGCTACTGGAAACTATACTTTAGAAATTGTTGCTGCAACAGTAGATACAAGCTTCAATGTAACAAGTAGTACAAATGTACCAGTGTCTGGTTGGACTGCAAGTGTTAATTATAATCCAAACAATATAAACCTAGGACAACCAGTGGCTTTTACTATTCAAACAAAATTAGATGGAGTATTTACAGATCCTACAAACTTAACTGTAAATGTAAAAGATAATAACGGAACAGATGTTGTTGGCGCAGCGTATTCAAAAAATCTTTCAGAATTAACCAAAGATTCGACAGGCAATTACTCTGGAACATTAACTTCAGTTAATTTATTAGCTGGACAAGCATACTACTTATATACAAGAATATTTGATTCAAATACATTAGCTGAAGATAATAATAACGATATATTCTTCCAGAATAATCCAACAATAGCACCAAAGAACTTTAGAATCGCAAAGACTTTAACTTCAACAGCTCCTGATGCAGAAACTTATAACTTAAACTTTAACTGGGATCTATCTGATTTCGCAATAACTTATAACTTATACAGAAGCACTAATAAATTTAATGTACTATTTTCAGATACTTGTTCATTAGACGATATTAAATTTGGCCATAGGTTCGGCGAAGTTGGTGCAATAACACCATTCTGCGAAACAACTATTAGTCAAAATGTAAATGTAGACGATGCGACATCATGGGTAGAAATGGCTACAATAAATAATCCAACTAATAGCTACGCTATTGATTGGTCAACAGTTCAATCAACTCTAAGTTCTGGAACTTATTACTATGTACTAAGAGCTAATAATGCAGCTGGCGAGAGTGCTTACTCAACAATGGTATTTTCATCAAGAAGGAATTACAACTTTAATGCTACTCTTGCAAATACTAACTGGATTTCAATTCCATACGAATCTGTTTATTCGAAAGCATCTGATATTGTTAACGAAATTGAAGGTGGTACTGGTTCAGGTACAAATAAAAAAATAAATACTGTTACATTATGGAGACCTACTCCTCAAGATGTTGAATCTTATAAGTACAATCCATTACTAGCAAAGTGGGTGGGAACAGACTTTAATATTAGTCCTGGAGATGGAATTTCATTAATACTTTCTGGTACTACTCAAAATTTTGATTGGACAGTTGCAGGAAACGATGTTGTTCAGCAAAAAACATTTACATTCAATGCTGACAACACAAATAGAAATTGGTTATCTATTCCATATTCAACAAAATTTGCAACAGCTTCAGATATTGTAAAAGACTTAGAAGGTAGTTTAGGATCAAGTACTAATCAAAAGATTACTTCGATTAACGTATGGGATTCATCAACACAAACCTTAAATACATATTCATACAGTAGTGGTTTAGGTTCTTGGACAGGTTCAAACTTTACGATAAACCCTGGCGATGGAATTTCAATAAATTTATCTGGGAATTCGTCAGGTGTTAACTGGACACCTTACTTAATAATTAATCCAAATAAGTAGAAAATTTATGAGCAAAAAAACCGTAAACAGTCATCCAAATTGTAATCCGAACTTAATTCTGATATATTATTTTGATAAGGCTAAAACTGCATTAGTATGAAGTTATTAAAATTCTTCTACATATCTTTGATTGCAACACTAGCTCTCACTGCATCTTTAAGTGTAAAGGTTAACGCTGCTTCACCAGTATCGTTTGCATCTGCACCTCTTGCAATAACTTTAACTAATCCAGCCCAAGGGCAAATAATAATAACTAGTAGCTTACTGTTTACAGGTCAGGCACCAACTGGAGTAATAGTAACCGTAACTATCCAGGATGAAGACTATCAAAAATCTTTTCAAGTTCACGAAGCAAATTTAATAATAAATGGTACTACAACTAGCGATAGAAAAGGTGATTGGGTTTACGTTCCTTCAAAGAATTTAGTACCTGGTAAGTATTCGATAGTTGCAGCATTTCAAAATGAAAATAACGGAAGTATTAGTACAGATAAGGTATTTTTTACTGTTGCAGATGAGAACGGATTAACTTCTTGGTTTAGTATTCCTGGTGTGACACTAGTTCTTGTTATAGCAGTAGTAATAGCTGCACTAGTATTTATACTTATGAAATTGATGAATGGCAGGAAGAGAACATTTATGTTGCATACAACAGCTGGTGATATTCCAGTAAGGGAAATTATTGATGAACATAATAATGTTGAGATTGTGCCAGTAACCGAACCTATGATCAATTTAGGTTCTTCTGTGCAGCAAACATTCGTACAACCCACAGTTCAACCTACAGTTTATCCCCAACCTCAACAAGTTTTTATTCAACAACCACCTGAAACTGCTTTACCAGCTCGAAGTATTCAGCAAGTAATAAACGAGAAAAGAGCAGACGTCCAGCTTTCTTCACCTAGTTTTTTACGACCAACAAACGTTCAACTTGTTGGTCCACCTTTACAAGAAACAACAAATACTGATGCGACTGTACAATCAAACCCTGTAACTCAACCGCCTAGTGTACCAAATATAGATAGTCAACAACCGACTACTACGCCAATTGTAAATAATGTGCCACCACAAATTTAATGAACATATTTAACAGAAATAAAATTTTAAAGATAACTCAAAAACTAATAATATATAGTTTTGGGTTCTTTTCATTTTTTTCTCTCTTTAATTTAAGTGCACTGCATATCTCAGCTGATTCGATTTTTAATCTAATGGGATTGGTAAAGTACTCTGATGGAAATGCTACCCAAGGTGGGAACGCATCCAGTCCAAATAGTTTTGCAATCGCAAGAGCTTATCGAAGTAATATAGATGGAAATATTAAGAACTCAAATAAACCAAGTGATGGTCGAATATATCCTGCTGGTTATACAGGAGTGAGTGATCCAGCATACTTTCTTTTTGATGTTGGTAGTTCGGCATGGAATCCAGCACCAAATGCCGGTGATATCTCCATTACCGTATTAGAAACTTATACGGGGCAAAATGGTTGGAATGGCCCAAGTTATGTTGCAGGGGTAAAATCTATATTAACCCAAGATGATTTAAAAGCTAACGGTCTAGACTACAATACTAGTAACGCGGTAATGGAACAGATACCTACACCTACTTTAGTAACAAGGAGTCTTTCTACGATAGAAGTTGGATGGAATGGTCTATGGGATAACAATTCTGGACTTTCCGGAGGCGCAGACAATAATACAGTTACAGGTTATTCAGTATATAGAAGTGATAACCAAGCAGCTTACGTGTTAGTTGGATCAGCAAATCAAACAGCAGGGCAGAGTGTTAGCTACGAAGACTCAAGTGTGGTACTTGGGCATTCGTATACATATAAATTAAAAGTGAGATTTGAATGGAGTGCACATTCTCCTGCGTATTACGAAAGTATTGCAGAAGGTTCTGCATCTGCACAAATATCACCTGAAACACCTAATCCAGACAGGATTGCATTCACAACTGGAGAGCAAAGTATAACAGCTGGTACAAAATCTAATGTCATGATAATTCAAAGTAGGGATGTGGGTGGAAATGACACACCTGTGCTATCCGATACAACAATTGATTTATCTTCAAATTCAAATTCTGTAAATAAACATTTTTACTCAGTAGATCAAGCCTTATGTACTAATAATGTGATTAGCAGTGTAGTCATTACATCTGGAAATTCAACTGCCCAATTTTGCTACTACGATGAATCAGCAAATTCATCTGGCTGGACTTTAACAGCACATAAAACAAATCCACCAGAGGGAAGTTGGTTAGATGGTACACAAAATATTGTTGTAAACCCAGCTGCAATAGCTTCATTCCAAATGAGTTTAACTTCTCCTCAAAGTAATAAGACAGCATTTAGCGGTGTAAATACATTAACTGCTTTTGATACATATGGGAATATTAAAACAAATTTTAATGCCGCAACCGATAATATAACCTTTAGCTTTAGCCCAATAGACGGAACACTTTCAGGTTTGGCTGGTGCATCTTCTAATCTTTTGAATAATATTTCTGATTTCACAAGCGGAGTTGCTAATGTGACTAGTAGAATAATATTCTCTGGTACATCTGGTAATCATACATTTACTGCAACATCATCTACTGGAAAAACAATAACAAGTAATTCTATATTCATACAACCAGCAACTGCAACACATCTAAGTGTTATAGTGCCTGCTAGTATAACGGCTGGAACACAGTTTAATATAACAACTATTACAGCACTCGATGAATTTAATAATATAGATACTAATTATAATGGTAACTACGTTGTAAATTATTCTGGTCCTCAAAATAGTTCACTTGGGAATTCACCAGCCTATACATCACCTGTAAACTTTACTAATGGAGTTTCTACAACAGCCTTATCTACAACACTTGTTAAGTCAGAAACTACTTCTATTAATGTTACAGTTGGTGGTTTAACAGGAGTTTCAAATCAATTTACAGTACAACCAGAAGCTGCAACAAGTCTTAATGTTAGCGCACCAGCAACTGTAACCGCAGGTGTAGATTTTAATATCAACCCAATTACTGCTTACGACCAATTTGGAAATATAGATACTAATTACACTGGAACAAAAACATTAAATTATTCTGGTCCTAGTACTGGTCCAACTTCAGGCTCACCAAGATATACAACTCAAGTAGCTTTTGTAAATGGTTCGAGTACTACAACTTTAGTAACTCAATTAGTTAAAAGAGAAGTAGTTGCGATTACAATTGGCGATGGGAATATTAATGGTGTAACTTCAAGTATTAATGTAAGTGCTGGTCAAGTAGGAACCATTAGTTATGTATCTGGTAATAATCAAACAGCAACAATAAATACATTCCTTGCAGATCCATTTATAGTTGAGGTAAAAGATATTTTTGGTAACTTAAAAAACAATTACCCTGTACCTTTTGTTATTACAAAGAGTAATGGATTCTTATCAATTAGCAATCCTTTAACAGCAAGTGATGGTAGAGCATCTCAAAGTTTTAGATTAGGTTCAGTTGCTGGAGTAGACTCAGATGAAGTTCAAGTACAAATAGATGGGGCAGTAGGATCACCAATTATATTTAAAGCAACTGCAACTCCAACAGGACTGGCTAATTTGCTTGTTTCAGCACCAAACACTGCTACTGCAGGAGTACAATTTAATTTAAGCCTTTCCTTAGTAGATGCTCAAGGTAATTTGATTAGCGATTTTACTGGTACAAAAGTAATTTCGTATTCTGGTGCTAGTAGTAGTCCTAGTGCAGATACACCTAATTACACTACATCAGTTGATTTTACAAATGGAACTGCAAGTGTTCCAACAACACTTGTAAAAGTTGAAAGTGTAGTGCTTTCATTAAATATTGCTGCAGATAATTTAACTGGGACATCAAACCCTATCCTTGTAAACCCTGCAACTACAATGAACTTTACAGTTGTTGCACCCACCACAGTACAATCTGGAGTTAGTTTCAATTTAGTTTCAATTAAAACTATTGATCAATTTGGTAATTTTTCTACAGACTACAATGGAGAAAAAACCTTAGTCTATTCCGGTCCTGGCGTTGATCCTGTAACTGGAAGCTCACCAACTTACACAACTTCAGTTAACTTTGCTAATAGTGAAGCAACAACAATATTGGCTACAAAATTATTTAAGGCTGAATCTGTAAGCATAAGAGTAAAAGATGGTGTAATAGAAGGAACATCTAATTTTGTTTCAGTAAGCTACGCTGATTATGTTATCTACTATGTCTCGGGAAATGCACAAACTGGAGTAGCAGGCCAGCAGTTAGCAAACTCAATTAAAGTTATTGTACTAGATAGTCAGGGTAATCCAGCCTTAGACAAAACTGTGATATTTACTGTTACAACAGGAGGAGGCTCAGTCGTATCTCCAAATACAGTAGATCAAACTACAGGAGAAGTAAGTACAACTTGGACGCTAGGTACTGCGGTGGGCACTCAAAGTGTTGTTGCATCAGTTGATGGGTTGAGTACAACGATTACATTTACTGCAAGTGCTGTTTCAGATTCTGCTTCAATTATTACGGTTAGCCCACCAACAATAAGTACGTTCGAAAATTACTCCACTGAAGAAATTAATATATGTCTACAGGATCAATTTGGAAATCGAGTTGTTACAAATTTAGATAGAGCAATTAACTTGAATTCAACTTCCAGTACGGGAGAATTTGCTACATTAGTATCCGGGCCTTGGGGAATCCACACTGTAAACATTGTTACAGGTCAATCTTGTGCAAATGTATTCTATAAAGATTCTACTGCTGGTAGTTATACATTTACTGCATCAGCAAACTCATTAACATCTGGAACAATCTCAATAACGGTAGCTGCATTAATACCAACATCAATTATAGTTTCGCCAGCTAACTTTACAATTAACGAAAATAATAGCCAACAAATGAGTGCAGTGGTGTACGATCAATTTAATCATTCAATGATTAATATAAATTTAACTTGGGAAATGAACGATGCAAATGCAGGAACAATAACTCCAAATGGTCTTTACTCTCCAACGCATACTATAGGTACGTATACTAACGCAATTAAAGTAAGTTATTCAGGATTAATTGCGTATTCTACACCTACAGTAACTACTCAGCCAGTTGAAGTAGTACCTACACCAGTAGTAGTGCCTGTACAACCACAAATTACGCCAAGTGTACCTTCCACACCGACTGCACCAGTTGTTATTAACGTTGATCAAAATTACTTTAGCGATAACGGCGGAACTATTCCTGTAACAGTAGAGGTGCCAGTTGTGGCTGTACTGTCACCAAAGCAAGGAGCAGTAATTTTGAGTAACGGCCATATTAGTATTTCTGGGACTTCAATTCCAGATCAAATAATTACTGTAAAAGACGGACAGAATAATACTTTAGGTTCTGTAACTTCGGATAAGAATGGTTACTGGAAGTTATTTTTGGGAAGAAATAAGTTTCCAACAGATCAAGGTACAATTAAGGCAACAGTATTCAACACAAGTGCTTCAACAACACCATTAACATTTGATTTTGCTCCAAGATCTATAGTTGAATATGTATACGATTTAATTTTCAATAATTGACAAATAAACTAAATAAGAATACTCTTTATTTAAATACTTAATTAAAATCAAATGGAAAAGAAAACAAAAATAATTATTGCCGTTGTTTCTTTAGTAGGATTTGTTGTAATAGTATTGGTAGCATTATTTATTCGAAATTCGACCCAGAATTCTCAAAAACCAGCGGTGGGTAATCCCATCATTGAATCTTACAAAAATAATCTTCCCGATTTAGCAGCCAAAGCTACAAATTCTACAGATCCTAAAGCAATAAGAAATTATGCAGTTGCACTTTATGCTACTGGGGATTTGGAAAGTGCTAAGACGCAGTATCTAAGAGAAAAAGAGCTTAATCCTAATGATGCCATTCTTTATAATAATTTAGGAAATATTTACCGAGATAGTGGTGAGTATCAAAATGCTGTGGATGCTTATCAGAAATCAATTGATTTAGATAAATCTCAACTAAATGTTTATATAAATCTAGCAAACCTATATATTTATGTCTTACAAAAACCAGATTTGGGTTATGGTGTTTATCTAAAAGGAATTGAAAACAGCCCAAATAATAAAGAAGCATTATTACTACCTTTAGCTAATGCATATAAAGATGCAGGCCTAAAACAAAAAGCAATAGATACATATAATCAAATTCTTGCAATCGACCCTAGCAATGCTGCTGTAAAAGCTATTCTTGAAGGTCTAAAATAAGATAAGAAGTTAGGGCAGTTTATAACATTACTTGTTCCTGATTTTATTTAACCACCGGGAAAGTTGCAGTTGTTGTCTTTTTCTTTTCTTTATCTTTTTTTCTCATTTTTAGCTCATACCTAACCAACGCGATAAACATATATATCATTCCTAAAATGCTTATTTCGTATTCCAAAGCAACTTTATCTATTAGTGCTAACATGGCATCTCTATCTTTAATTATAGGTAGTTCATCCTTATTAATTCTTTTATATATCCATTCTATATATGCTGGTGGAACTTTATCTGGTGTTAGATAATATCTGACATTTTCAACTGTTGAAGCAGCTATTTCTAAGGACGGATTTATATTCATGTCTTTATAGTCTACTTGATGCAACTTAAATGTCGGATTACTATAATCACTTTCATTATAAAACTTTTGAATTTGTTCAAAAGTTTGATCTTTAAAGATTCCATTGTAGCTCCTACTATAATAGCCAGCACTGACATCTCCAATTACAATTGATCTAGTAATTTCGTAAAATTCTGGATATAGTTTTCTTAATTTATCAATTGAGTCAACACCTTCAACTGAAGCAAACTCAGCAATATCTAAAGCAAAATCCTTAACTAATGTTTCGGGAAGTTCAAGATCATAAACATGTGTATATTCATGTACCATATTTGAAATCAGAGTATCTATTTCTTCAGTGCTAGGATTGGAGTCTCTAATTTCAATTATATTATCTTTATCGTCAACCCTGCCTGCTGCACTTGAACTATCACTTAACTTACGAAAACCATTTATATAACTTACAAGCTCATCAGACATACCTAAAACTTTTGCCATTTCTGAATAAAGTTTTATTTTTTCTTCCTGGGTTAAGTTTTCATTTAGTTTCAAATTATCACCTACAATTAATTCTAATGGGATTTTATAATCATTTGCCAGATAAAATTTATCCAATTGCATAGAATCTACTTTCCCAAAAGCTAATGCCGCAAGGGTACCAATTACAGGGAGCATTTTTATTGCCTTTTCTATCTTCATAAATTTAAGTATATCGATATATTTGCAAAAAGAATATCGAATTAATTAAGTTAAGAGTTGTGTCTGACTTGCTCATTTACAATCTCATACCAAAACCTTCCTCTCTAATTTGATCTTCTTTTAATCCCATACCTCTAAACTGCTTTAGTAGAGCTTTCGCCATTCCTACTGGACCACAAATCATTATTGCAGCATCATTTAAACTTCCGACTTTTTTTTCAATATATTTTGCAGTTATAAAACCATCTCTCACATCGTAATGATGGTAAAGCTTTACTTTACTACCTTTAGTTAGTTCATCTAATTCAGTATTATATTCACATTCAGATTCATTCTTTTCTACATAAAATAGACTAATCTCCTTTTCACTTTTTGTTTCTATTGCATACTTAAGCATACTCAAAAATGGTGCTACACCAATCCCTCCTGCAATCCAAACTTGCTTTTTGTATTTAGAAACACTATCCCAGTTAAAATCTCCGTGTGGACCCCAAATATGTACAGTATTACCTGGCTTTATAAGACCAGCTCTTTTTGTATAATCTCCCAAAGCTTTTATAGAAACTCTAATATTATTATCGTTAACACTTGATGTAATTCCAAATGGATGAGCTTCGTTTGGTAACTCTTTACTATCCATTACAGACATAAAAATATATTGTCCCGGAATAAAATTTAACTTTCCTTTTTCTGGCTCCATATATACTTCTGTTACTAATCCGATAGGATTAACCTTTACAACTTTAAATTTCTTAGCAAGGAATGGATAAACTAATTCTTTGTATAGAAGTGAAATTATTCCGATTAAGATTATTGTTAACATCCATCCTTCTCTAAATGAAATTCCTGGAGATCTTTGTGAGTTAGTATAGTCTAAGAAAACATGATAAGAAGCGAATAGATAAACTACAACCATAAGAAGGTGTGTAAATTTCCACCACCTGTAAGACATTTTTACAAATAAAGTAAGTATTACTAAAAGTAGTAAAAGCCAAAATGCATATATTCCCCAACTAAAAAATTCGATTGAACCTGGTAGAAAGTATCTTTTTATAGTATCAATACCTGCAAATTTTTGTAGCATTAACAATGTAGGGTGAGCAAGTATTATCATTGCACCTAACTTACCAATGTAACTATGAAATCTGTAAACAACATCCAAACCTCCAGAAAACTTTTCAAATATTTTTAATCTTGTGGAAGAGATAAACTCAAAACTCATTAGAGTTATTGCAAGAATTCCAGCTATTGCTCCAATATAAGTTGGAATATTTGCAGTGGTAAATTGTCCTTCGTCCATTACCCAAAGTATTATTGAAAATGCTGCAACGATAAATACTAGAAGAGTAGGCCTATCAAAAAGCTTCATAGGGAGTATTAATAATTATTTACAGTTAGTATATTCCTAATTAAGTAAGAATTGTATATTGCTTATGTCTATGTAATATTTGTTCAGAAATAGACCCACAAACCCTATCATCACTCATTAATTCTGATATAATTTTGTATTATTTTATTTCTCTAAATTATGAAGAAAGGTATTTTAATTGGACTAGGACTACTCTTAGTTTGCTGCTGCTGTTCTGTAGTAGTTGGTAGTATATTATTATTCACAAGTGCAAGTGGTTATGTCGAATTTAATGGTAGATGTGTGCATAAAGGTTTAAATGCTAATCCAACAACTGGACCATGCGCAACAATGATGGGTGATTTAGACCCAAAGACAACAACAGTACCTCCAATGATGGGAACAACACCTACACCAGTCCCACAGCCTCAAACTAGTGGTACAAAAACTTATACAGGAAAGAACGTAGCTGATTATTCGTTTACATATTCAGATAAATTTTTCTTGGATGACTCCGGAGCGATTGTTTATGTATACAAGAAAGATCCAAAACTAAATGTTTCTGGAGACTTTAATGATAATCTAAACATTACTTCTGCAGATACTGCTTTAGTAGTTACCCAAACAAGCTGTACTTCTTATGCAAACGATCTAATTGCAAGTATTGGTTCTAGTTTAAATGTTGATGAAAGTTCTTTAGAAACTAAGGTTGATACAATCAACGGATTAAAAGTCTGTGGAGTAAGATGGAATGCAAGTATTAATGGAACAGATTTTAAACAAGAACAGTATGTGTTCTCTGATACTAAGAATGATAAGAATTATATCCTTACTGTTTCTTTAGCAGACTCAAGTACGAACGGAAGTTTGTTTGCTGATATCGTTAATTCGTTTGAAACTAAATGATAAATCTTAGCGAGTCCGCCTAAGGCGGACGAGCTTTAGATTTCCTTTATCCCGAGGAACGAAGTGATCTCGGGATCTTGATTCTTTTGTCAAGTTTAGACTTGAAATTGAGTACAAGATGAGTTTTTTCTGATATAATCATTCCACGTTAGGTTTAGGGCGCTTAGCTCAGCTGGTTAGAGCATCTCGTTTACACCGAGGGGGTCGGGGGTTCGAATCCCTCAGCGCCCATTAATTAAAACTTTTGATTAATGGCAACTTCAATTAAATCTACTAAACAATACCCAGAGAAGATCTTTATAACACAATCTGACTTTATAGATTGGATGGAGAAAAACCATGATAAAGAAGATGGTGTTTGGATAGTAATGTATAAAAAAGCATCTGGAAAACAATCAATTAATTATGACTTGGCTCTTGAAGTTGCTCTTTGCTACGGATGGATTGATGGAGTTTCAAATAGAATTGATGAAGAGAAATATAAACAAAAATTTACTCCCCGAAGAGAAAAAAGTATTTGGTCTAAAGTAAACCGAGAAAATATAGCAAGGCTAACAAGCGAAGGCAAAATGAAGCCATCAGGAATTGCAGAAGTTGACAGAGCTAAAGCAGATGGGAGATGGGATGCCGCTTACGATTCTTCTGTAACAATGAAAGCTCCTGAAGATTTTTTAAAAGAACTTTCTAAGGATAAAAAAGCTGAAGAGTTTTATAAGACTCTAAGTAAAACAAATCTCTACGCAATTCACTTCAGATTACAAACCGCAATAAAGCCAGAAACAAGAGCAAATAGAATGAAAATACTTCTAGAAATGCTTAATAAAGGAGAGAAGTTCCACTAACCTATAATCATCCCTCGACTCCGCTCGGGAAGACACGACGTGTCATGGTGAGCGGAGTCGAACCATGGTTGTTTTTCACTAATCTTACGCCACTCTGTTTTCTTTATAACTAGCTATGAATATAGGTGGGCATTGCCAACCAAAATCTAAATCTCGGTACGCTCTCTAAGATTTAAGGCTGTAACCGCCGTGCGGTAATATGTACCCCGATTTTCACTATAATATATAGATTTAATATAAAAGCTAGTATAATAAGTTGCTATTCAACTGTTAACTATGAACTATTAACTTTTAACTTGAAATTATGTCTTCATTAGTAATAGAAGGTGGTCACCCATTAAAAGGTACTGTGACACCTATGCCAAATAAAAATTCCATTTTAAAGATTATTCCTGCTGCTGTTTTAGCAGATGCACCGGTAATTATCCACAATGTTCCAAAGAGTACTTCTGTTAGAGTTCTTCTACAGATTTTTAAACAGCTCGGAGGAAAAGTTGCATATCTAAAAGACAATACTATTAGGTTAGATGGAACAACTATAGATACTTCTGCAGTCGATGAGGTATTAGCCGGAAAGGAAAGATCTTCTTTCTTATTCTTGGGCCCATTGGTTTCTAGATTTGGAAAAGCTTCAATTAGAGATGGAGGTGGATGTAAATTAGGAAACAGACCACTCGACACCTTATTCCAAGGTCTAAGAGGTTTGGGAGTTGAGGTTGATAGTGGAGATGGGTATAAGATTAGTGCAAAAGAATTAAGAGGAGATAAGATATGGCTATTAGAAGCTTCTGTTACTGGAACTGAAAATCTTGTTCTTGCTGCTGTTAAAGCAAAAGGAACTACAGTAATTTACAATGCTGCCTGTGAACCACATACTCAAGATCTTTGTAATTTCTTAGTTTCAGTTGGTGCAAAAATTTCTGGAATTGGAACTAATCAATTAACTATAGAGGGTGTTGATAACCTAAGTGGAGGAGAATGGACTATTATTTCTGACCATGTAGATATTGGAGGTTTGATAGTTACGGCTCTAGTTACTGATGGTGAAATAACAATTAAGAACGCAATTCCTCAGCACATGACTCAAATTATTAATTACTTTAGAAAGTTAAACGCAAAAATTAAAATCCAAGGTGAGGATATCTTTATCCCAAGCGGACAGAATCTTGTTGCAAAGAAGAATATAAAAGGCGACATGGATAAAATTAATGACCTTCCATGGCCAGGATTCCCTGTAGATTTAATTCCACAGGCTTTAGTTTTAGCACTTAAAGCAAAAGGAGAGATTAGAGTTTACTCAACTCTATACGAGGTTCAGTTAATTGAATTATTCTCTGAGTTATTTAAGATGAATGCAAAGATGACAATGGGTAATCCAAACATGATTATTACTTATGGACCAGTAGATTTTGTTGGGACAAAGGTAAATTCTTCTACGATTTTGCAATGTACTCATGCATTAGTCCTTGCCGCTCTTGCTGCAAAAGGTAAGACTACAATTGATAATGCAGATATTATATATAGAAGATTCCCAGAGATTGTCCAAACTTTAACTGCACTTGGTGCAAAAATAGAGAAAGCATAATGCAAGAGCAGATTACTCAACCACAACAACCGAAGGAAGTTGTTATTGAGAAATATTTTGGTACAAAATATTTCCTAAGGAAACCTGTAAAACTTTCCGATGGGGATGTTACTTTAGTAGAACCACTTTCCCTTCAAGAGTTCGAAAAAGAAGTATCTCAAACAATTAAGGAGATGCTTTTGCCACTAGGTTTTACTTTTCCAGATACATATCCAATTCTTTGGCTTTATTGCTCTTATGCAAATCCAAGTCTTTTAAGAAAGGCCTATTTTAAGAATAACTACCCGCATACACTACAGAACCTATTGATTAAATACTACAAACAAGAGGATGGAAGAAATGTTGTTGAAGTCTCTGGAATATTCGGTCATAACGTTGCAGTTGGTAAATTTTACTTTGATGATAATAGTGAAAATTTAGGGAAAGAACTGGCCGTTGAGTCAATTGCTCAGACAGATGAAGAAGAACTTTTGGCAGATCTTTCTAGAAGACAAGCCCATTGGATTGCGTATATGGAACAAATGAGACCTTTACATTTTGGCTCAATTTTTGACTAATAAAATATATGAAGTTAATTTTAGAGAAATTGGTAGTTATAAGCCACAAGCGTTAGAATTGTTAAATACTTATAAATAAAAGTCTATGAAAAATTTACGAGATGCTCCAGCAGTTGTAATAGCATTTGTATATATGTTGGTAAGCCTACCGAATATGATTTTCTCAATACCAGGATTATTTTCTTCAATTAATTTTTCTGGTTTTAGAATTAGCTTTGACCTTGGATCACCTATTTCGTCTTTGCTTTCTTTTGTTAGTCTAATTAGTAAATTTGGATTAATCTTACCAGTAATGTTTTTTATAGTGTCGCTTATATTCTGTATTATATTTAGCGCTAGAAAAGTAAATAGTTTAATTGTTTATTACATAATTTCTATCTTTGTAATAATTTTTGCAGACATGGATATATTCCTATTCACCTCCGGAAGGGGATATATAAATTATGCTGATACACTGGGTGGATCTTTATACACAAATTACCCCGTAATTAATAGTTCAGAAATACTTACACTATTAACATCTATAACCTCAATTATCTTTATGATAACTGTTATCTATTTCCTAAGCAGGTATAAAAACTTAGGTA
>JBLGEO010000046.1:0-22746 GCA_047445235.1 Candidatus Dojkabacteria bacterium
AATCCCCTTAACTCCAATATTTGTAATCCCATACCTATTAGCGATATTCTCTTGGTTAATAACAATAATTTATGTAAATCTATGGCAAAAGAAGAGTGCAGCAATTAACTTTGATATTAAATTAATTGCTGCGGGGATACTCTCAAGTGTAATTTATTTAGTAATTCCTACATTTGTGAATAGAGTAGTTGTTAATGGTAATGATATTTTCTCTAATATCCTAAAGGCTATTTATAGTAACGATGAAAGTTTTAGTGCTGCACCAAGTGGCCATACTTTCTATACAGTACTTTGCTTAATAACTCTTAATAAATTACTTCCTAAATATAAAGTGCTATGGTTTGCTATTGCCATATTGATTATTCTTTCGACATTATTTATAAAACAACATAATATTTTAGATGCAGTTTTAGGAATTCTCTTCGCACTCATTATTTCTTTCTTAGTAGATAAGATTAAAGTAGGGGAAGATTAATAACAGTACCACCTGTTTTACTCTCGCCGTTTCTCTAGTTAACAGAGTGTCTCTCAGTTTGCTATAATCGTTGCTATGTTAGAGGTATTTGATACTACAAACGCAATAGAAGTATTTACAGACGGGAGGGAACCTGAAGCAAAGTTTTCAAACTGGATGAAAATGCTTTACGGGCTTGAGTTATTTATAGATTTCTTTGATAATTTTTCACCCCAAGAAATTGAATTAATTAAGCTACGGAATATTCAACTTTGTGAATTTATTAATAGTCTCCCAAAAGGAAGTGAGCAGAGGATTAGAATTACCAACCAGCTAAGATCTTTAATGACGTCCTTATTTAATAAAGGAGGGAATGCACGTATAGTGTTCCTAGCTTTCCCAAATATTCATGAAGGAGACGAAAACCAAGAAGGGAAAAGAGGTAAACGTGTGAATGATCGACTAAAACCTTCTCAAGGTTGGTAAGCTATTTGCTATAATTACGCATAGTTAATTTAAAAACTCTATGGGGATCATCATTATTGGTGCTATTTTAAGTGCTGTAGGTTTTGGTATTGCGAATGTAGTTATTAAGAAGCTTCTTGGAAATACAAGTATCCCGCAAACTATAATTATGTCTTTTGGGTTTGGAGCATTATTCTTACTCATACTAAATTTTATACAAGGGTTTCCAGAATATAATTATGCAGTTAGTCTACTTCCAACCCTAGCTTTATTTTCGTTTGGAGAAGTTGCATTATATTTAGTTCTATATAAAGCTTTTGATGCTGCAAATGTAACTCTGGCCTCAGGAATTCTAAGTGCTTACCCAGTACTATCGACTTTTTTTGCAGTGATCTTTCTACATGAGACTGTTTTACCAGTAAAGATTTTATTCATAATTTTAATGGTAGTTGGCGCAATAATTTTAGTAATTGATTGGAACGAGGTTAGAAAAAATGGTTTTGATAAGAAAGATTTAATTAAAGGATTACCTTGGGTCTTATTATGTCTCTTATTGCACGCAATTTACTTTCCAGCATTAGGTAATTTAACTGCTGATGGATTTTGGGAGTTTAAACTTTTAGGAATTAAGATATTTGCATTCTTGATTCTAATTGTATATTTCTTTGTCATTCAAAAGAATACTGTGCAAGGTGGAAAGAGTAGAATTGGGCTTGGAATATCTTTAGGTTTGCTTGAAGTTTTAGGTTGGATAGGATTAAGCTGGGCTTCAGGAAATACAGTTGGTCAAATAGCAATTATTGTTGCAGTAGGAAGTTCTGCACCGTTAGTAACTGCAATTGTTGCTAGAGTTTTCTTAAAAGAAAAACTATCTTGGATTCAATATTTTGGGGTATTCCTTATTTTTATTTGTTTAACAGCAATAGCTTTAATTTAATACGAAACCTATGACAGACTACTTACAAGGTCATGACGCAATTCCCCCGTTAAAACAACAAATAGAAAATAGACTTAATAATTTAGATTATTCAATTACAGAACTTTTAAGCGCGGTAGATAACTTTCCAGCGGATAAAAGAGAAAAAGTTTTATTTATAGAATGGAGTTTAAAAGATTTGCTAGCTCACTTTAGTGGTTGGAATTTAATAACAATTGAAGACTTAAAACTATTAAAGCAAGGCAGGACAAATGAAATAAAACCATGGTTTCCAGATGAGGAAATAGATGACTTTAATGCAAAACATGTTAACACCAGAAAAGATTTATTGTGGGAAGTTGTTTACTCAGAATTCCTTAAAACTTTAAACGATCTTTATTTAGAATATAGAAACTTAACTACACAATGGGAATCTCAATTAGGTCCTAATCCTACGACACCATTTGAATCTATTAAAGTTGATATTGAACATATTGGAAAAACCCATTTAGCAGACATACAAAAAATAGCTGAAGAATAACTTAAATTTTTCTGTGTCATTTCGATCCCGCCGTGGCGGGGGAGAAATCTGTAATGCTGAACTTACAAAAATTTGCAGAAGAATACATTGGGTGATATAACTACAGATTAAATTTAATTTTTTTTTATGACTACACAAGAACAAGCAGGTTTTGAAGAGAAAGAAATTGATTTCGCAGGTATTAAAGCATCATATGTGCATAATATTGAGACAGACATTTATGTTTTAGTCATTCATAGTGATTACGATATTATTACTAACCAAGCTAAAATTGTAAGAGAAATGAGTATTAACTATGGAAAACCAATTCATTTTTTGTTTGGTAATATTCATATAACTGTGGATATGAATACTGACCCAGCAACTGTTGAATGTAAAGATGAATATATAAAGTCAATGGTTGAACAGGAAGTATTAAGACCTCAGGAAAGTTGATATAATTCTGTATTAGTAATTAATATAGCATTATGAAAAAATACTCATTCTACAACGACTATTCCGAAGGTGCTCATCAAAGCATTTTAGATATGCTTTCTCAAACTAACTTAGTGCAAGAACCTGGATATGGTTTAGATTCAATTTCTTTAGAAGCTATCGATCTTATCAAAAAAGCAGTAGTAGCAAATGTAGACGTTCATTTTATCTCTGGAGGAACTCAAGCAAACTTAACTGTAATTGCTTCAATTCTAAAACCTTACGAAGGTGTAATAGCTGCAAAGACTGGACACATTGCTGTTCACGAGGCTGGAGCAATCGAATCTACAGGACATAAAATTATCGATGTTGAGTCTAAAGATGGAAAGTTAACTCCTGCATTAATTCAAGTTGGATTAAACGAATCTCAAGACGAACATACAGTAAAAGCAAAACTAGTATTTATTTCTAATGCTACAGAACTAGGAACAATCTACAACGAGCAGGAATTAAAAGAAATTTCAGAATTTTGTAAAGAACATGACTTGTATTTATACATGGATGGAGCAAGATTAGCTTCTGGGTTAACCAGCTCAGCATCCGATTTAGATCTTCCAAAAGTTGCAAAATATGTAGACCTGTTTTATATTGGGGGAACAAAAAATGGAGCTTTAATTGGAGAGGCAATTGTAATTGTAAACGACGAACTTAAAAAAGAATTTAGATATCACTTAAAACAAAGAGGAGCATTATTAGCAAAAGGAAAGCTTTTAGGGGTTCAATTTAAAGCATTATTTACAAATAATCTTTACTTCGAAATTGCAAAACATGCCAATGTAATGGCAGAGAAGTTGACTAATGGGATGACACAATTAAATATTAAATTCTTAGCAGAATCTACAACAAATCAAATCTTCCCAATATTTACTAACGAGCAAATAAAAAAGCTAGAAGAGATGTATGGCTTTTATGTCTGGGCAAAAGTAGATGAAAATTCTTCTGCGATAAGGTTAGTAACGAGTTGGGCAACAGAGGAGAACTTTGTAGGTGACTTTTTAGCTGATGTTAAGTTAATATTAAGCTAATGAATAGAATCAAATTTCCAAAAATCACTTTAAAAGGAGTAGTCTTAGTTCTGTTAGGCTTTCTAACACTTGCTGGTATAGTATTAACTCCTGTCATGATGATTTTTCAGTATATTAAGCTATGAACTATCAGCTTTCTGATAAAGTCACAGTTCTACCAGGAATTAGTGAGCGATACGCCACTAGTTTTGAACGTATAGGCATTTTTACAGTTAAAGACCTTCTCACATATTTTCCTTACAAATACTTAGATACAGATCAAAAGAAGACTATTCAAGAAATACTTTTGAACCCAGACGAAGAGGTTAAATATCTTGTGCAGGTTAGAATTAAAGACTTTAAAAACCAATATATTAGAGGTGGAAGAAGTATTCAGAATGGTCTTATTTACGACGAATCTGGAGAAATGAAAGTCTCTTGGTTTAACCAGCCATTCATGGCTAGGGTTTTAGCAAAAGATTCTGAGTTTTTGTTTTATGGAAAGATAAAAGTAAAAGGAAAACATACAATAATGCATCCAACCATTTTCGAAGAAGTTAAAGAAGATAAAGAAGCAATTCACTTATCTAGACTAACTCCAGAATATAGACTGACTTCTGGCATTTCTAAAAAATGGTTACGAACTAAAATTAAATTTTTGTGCGACTTCTTAGATATTATCGATATTACAGACGAATTCTTAAAAGAAGGATTGTCTAAAGATTCTAATAAGAATTTAATAAAAGATGTTCACTTTCCAGAATCTGCAAAGAATTTAGATGCTGCAGTAAAAGAACTTTCTTTAAGAGAATTTACAGACATTCAATTAAAGTTAGAAGAGAAGAGATCGAAAATGAAGAAGTTAAAAGCAATACCCGGAAAGAAAACAGTCGATATTAAGAAGCTCGGAAAAGAATTCATAGAAACTTTACCATTTGAATTAACGAATGACCAAGCAAGCATAATTAAAAGATTAATGGACGAAGTAGATGCAAACAAGCCATTGAATGCATTAATACAAGGAGATGTAGGTTCTGGTAAAACTATTATTGCAATTACACTTGCATATTTAATATCCAAACTCGGCTACCAATCTGTAATCCTAGCACCAACAACAATACTAGCAAAACAACACTTCGAAACTTTTACTAAATTCTTAGGCAAGAAAGCAAAGTGTCTATTAGTAACTGGAACTACTAAAGACGATTCCGATGCAGATATTCTAATTGGAACAACTGCAGTACTCGCTCGAAAAGAAGGATTAGTAACAAAACCAGGATTAGTAGTAGTAGACGAGCAACATAAATTTGGAGTTAAACAGAGAGAAGAGTTACTGACAGAATATCGAAGTCTGTTCAAGGAGAAATACTATCCTCACTTTGTAAACATGACTGCAACTCCAATCCCTAGAACAATTGTTCAGTCGTTGTTTGGAGATGTAGATGTTTATGCATTAAATTCCAAACCAAAAGGAAGATTGCCAATAAAATCTTTCTTAGTTCCAGACGAAAAGAAAGCGAGCGGATACGAATGGATTAAAAACGAAGTAGCAAACGGAGCTCAAGTTTATTGGGTTTGTCCTTTAGTTGAAGAATCTGATAATTTACAATTAAAAGCTGCTAAAACTACATACGAAGAATTAAAAGTCTACTTTGACGAATTTGAAGTAGAGTTAATCCACGGAAAGCTTAAAGAGGATAAGAAAACCGACATAATGAACAAGTTTTCTACTCAAAAGGTACAGATATTGGTAACAACTTCTGTAATAGAAGTTGGGATAGACGTACCCAATGCATCTATAATCGTTATAGAATCTGCAGAAAGATTTGGACTTGCTCAACTTCACCAAATGAGAGGAAGAGTGGGTAGAGGAGAAAAACAGAGCTGGGCTTTCCTTTACACTTCTCCCGAAGTAAGTGATCTTGCTACAGACAGACTTAACTTCTTCTGTGGAAGCAACGATGGTTTAAAAATCGCAGAATACGATTTAAGTTTAAGAGGACCAGGAGAAGTATATGGAGTTAGACAATCTGGAATCCCAAATCTAAAAATCGCCAGCTTTAAAGATATGAGTATTATAAAAGATAGTCAGAAAACTGCAGAAGCTTTGTATAAGAAAGGTTATAGAGGGATAGAATTATTCTCTTGATGTCATGGTGAGCGGAGTCGAACCATGATCTTTCTCTTAAATCATCCCTCGACTCCGCTCGGGAAGACACAAAATTAGAGATCAAAAAGAATAAGAGACCGGGAGGTGTTAACTCCACTTTTTCACACCCCGTCACTTCGTGACACCCCTCTCAAGAGGGGACTATATAATCGCATAGCTAACTAATCTAGCCTCTAGTAGTTTCCCTCTCAAATTTGTATCCCAATACAATGTTAAGAATTAAATAAATAACTAATATCAGTTAATATTTATTAATCTTAATGTATGCGAAACATTAAACGTTTCTTTATCTTTCTCCTTACTGCAATCACAATCACAGGTTTATTTGCGACAAAACTATTTGCAACATCAGGGCAATGGTCAGCTACTGGTTCTACAATTTATTATAACGATGGGAATATAGGGCTAGGAGCTACAAACTTACCAGCAAAACTAGGTTTAAGTAATGCACCAGGTGTAACATGGGCAATGTTCCAACAGAATAATTACAATAGCAAATACTATATTCATGACTCGGCAGATGGCTTAAAGATGGAAATGGCAGTTTACGATGGAACGAATGGTCAAACACATTGGAACGTTCTCTCAATAGTTAGAAATGGAGACATACAGATGGGTTTGACTAATGACCAAGTTAATTTATTCGTGAACGGGTCTATTACTACTAGGGCTCTTACAGTTACTGCAACAGGATGGCCTGACTTTGTATTTGCAACAGGTTATAAGTTAAAGCAACTTTCAGATGTTGAAAAGTTCATTTCAGATAATAAACACTTACCTGATGTTCCATCTGAAGATCAAATTATAAAAAATGGTATTAATGTTGCTGATATCCAAAAAACACAAATGCAAAAAATTGAAGAGTTAACTTTATATGCAATACAGCAAGATAAAAAGTTAAACAATTTAGAGACTCGATTAAATAAATTAGAAAGTTTAATTCTTAATTAATAACAGTTATTATTTAAAATAAATAATTATTAGTAAATCAATTTATGAATATTAAGAAAAAGTCCATTCTATTAATAGTTTTAATCATAATCATACTTATCGCAATAGGTGCAGGAGTAATTCTATTTCTAAATAATCCATTAGCAAATGAGACACCAAAACCTATCTCTAATGCAATATCGCAGCCGGTTGAGGGTATTGTAAAAGAAGATGGCAGTGTTATAAATACTAAGTTTAATTATTCTTACGTTCTACCAACAGGTTATTTAAGATCAGATATTCACTTCGAAGATGACGGTAGCTTAGGAATGGAAAGTTCAGAATTGATTTATGAAGATATCCCAAGAAAAGTTAACTACCAAGTAGGTGGAATTAACATCGATGTATATACCACAGATAAATTAGTAAACGATAACTTAAAAGATTGGATACAAAGTAAAACCGAAAGTTCATTTACTGGTGAAAAGTTATATGTAACAAATGAAATAAAATCTTTAAAAGTTGACGAATTATATATATTAATCAGTGAAAATCCATTGTTAGGAGGTTTTAAAAACCCAGCCTTATTTATAAAAAATGGAGGGCATATTTATGTAATATATCAAAATCTTAACGATGATACTTACAATATATTTATGAAGGTTATTTCAAGTCTAAAAATAGGAAATGCATTGAGTGAAAAAGAATTAAACTCTATCAATAATTATTTAAAATAAAATGATAAAAAAATCTATATTTGTAATATTGCTCTTTCTAGCAGTATATTCAGTATTCCCTGTTAGTATAAATCTAATAGCGAATTCAATACAATTGCCGACAAGTTTTCCAACAAAACCAAGCAGTTACCCCACAAGTTTAGCGAAACCTTCAAAAGTAGATATAACAGATGGTATTCAAATAGATATGACTAATATTGATGAGTATGCGATTTTTGAGCCCACAGATGTTATCGAAAATTCTGGTAAATTTAGAATTCAAGACACATTCTTTGAATTCACTATCTATAAAAACGATAAAAAACAAGAACTTCAATATTGGATAATTGATAACTATCCACCATATATATTTAATGAAGATCAATTTTCTAAAGAGTTTAGTACTAAAGAAGATAGAAAGTTCAATGACAACACATATATTATGACTAATAAAGTTGATAATGCATATTTTGTTAGTTACTTTAGAAACTATAAAAATAAAGTGATAGTTATTACATTACAGTTAGGTAAGTACGATAAAAAAGATATTTCAAAACTTATAGAATCTATTCAAGTCAATGAGAAGAGTTTTGATGATTCCAATGACTTTCAAATTATAAATAGTCTTACCTCTAAAGAAGAACAGGTTAGGCAATTCAATCAGTTTAAAAACTCCCAAAAACAAATAAGTCTTAATATCAAGACTAAAAATGTTTTCGCATCAAGCTCTTATTTTTTACCGTGGACAAATGGTGCAACTTATTATGTAGCTCAAGACTGGGGGTCTAATGATAGTCCTCCTTGTACAGGACCAAGTCAATGTTCTCATTATGGAATAAGTGGGTATGCTTACGATTTCGGATTGCCTGAAAGTACAGATGTTCTCGCCTCTGCAGCAGGAACAGTAAGTTATATCCATTCTGGTGAGACTAGTTGTGGCGGAAGTGGTTTCATAAATAATGCAAACTATATTACCGTTGCGCATGCTGATGGAAAAGCTACTGAATATCATCACCTCAAAACTGTTACCGTTACCCTTGGAGCACAAGTTCAGCAAGGGCAAATAATTGGCCAATCAGGCAAAACTGGGTTTACCGCTTTCGATGGTGTAAATTGTGCTGCTCATCTTCACTTCCAAAAACAATTGCAAGGTGGTGCATATACACAGTCTGAACCTTTTTATTTTGCAGAATATCCGAATGTAAGCCAAGGTGAGATTGTTTACGGAAGTTATCCTATTTCTCAAAATATACTAACTAATAATGATTGTAATGGAATAAACTCTGTAATGACTGATTGGCACACAAACGGACCAATAAATTGTAACCCAATAAGCTCATTAACAATCTTGCCAGTTAGTACCATAGGTGGTGAAGTAACAATAACAGTGCATTAAATCCTAAGTGGTGAAGGCCTTATTTAATAAGCCCTTCCCGTGATATAATCTACTATATGAAAAAGCATATAGTAGTAGTTTTAGACAATATCCGATCCACTTTTAACGTAGGATCCATTTTTAGAACTTCCGATGGAGCAGGAGTTACCAAACTATACCTTTGCGGTATTACACCAACCCCAGACCATCCTAAGATCAAAAAAACGGCATTAGGAGCAGAAGACTATGTTAAGTGGGAACACCACAAGAATATTATTGAGGTTTTAGTAAAATTAAAAAAAGAAAAGTATACTATTGTGTCTGTAGAACAAAGCGATAGAGCAGTAAGTTATAGAGATTTTGAATATCCAAACAAAGTAGCATTTGTATTTGGTAATGAGATTTCTGGAGTCTCTAATTATGTAATGGAAGATTCGGATTATATTGTAGATATAGAAATGCACGGTAAAAAGAACTCTTTAAATGTTGCAACAACTGTAGGAATAATACTTTATAAATAAATTAATTGTCATCCCGAGCGGAGTCGAGGGATGATTTAAGTGAAAGACCATGGTTCGACGGAGTTTATGCTGAGCATAGACGAAGTACTCACCATGACAATAGAAAATATGAAAACAAACCAACCTCGAATAACAACTGGAACACTTAAAGGACGAAAACTTAAAGTCCCAGAATCTGCACGACCTTTTACAGAAAGAGTAAAAATTTCTATGTTCGACTTAATTTCCGAATATATAAAAGATGCTAAAGTGTTGGATTTATTCGCAGGATCTGGAAATTTAGGTATTGAAGCATTAAGCAGAGGAGCAAGTTATGTTCAATTTGTAGAGAACGATGAGAAATCTATTAAAGTTATTAGAGAAAACCTAATTGGGTTGGATCTCCAAAACCAAACTAGGGTAACAAACCTTGATGTTTTTAAGTTCTTAAAAATTAATAAGGATAAATTCGATATTATTTTTATCGACCCTCCTTTTTCTATGGACTTTATAATGAGGTTTGAAGAACTGGAAAAATCCTTAACAGAGAATGGAATTATCGTTTTAAAGCTAGAAGAAGGCAACGATAAGTACAAAGTTCAAGATTTAGAGATAGTCTACACAAAGAAGATAGGATCTAACGTTTTGTATTTCCTGAAAAGGGTTTGATATGGTAAAATATTTCGATAAATAAACGAGCCCATGGGTTCGCAAACCAAATTAAACATAATTTAAATATTTTTATATGGCAGCAACACCAAAACACAGAAGATCCGCACAAAAGGCAAGATCTACAAGAGCATCTCAAAGATACGATGTAACTCTAACTAAATTCAAGAAAATGAAGAAGAAGGGTGGAAAATCATTTGTTGTTTCTAAGGAAACAGGAATGGCTTCACTTTCTCATAGAGTTTCTAAAGAAAATCCAACATACAAAGGAGTAAAGATTATTAACGTAAAATAATCTCGATATAATTAAAAACTTCGTTTTTTAATGAAAAATTCAAAGCATTTAGATAAACATCTTTCCAGAGTTCTTGCTGTTCAGTTTTTATACAGCAAATTGATTAACGAAAGAGAGCATCTAGAGACTACTCCTTTCGAACCAAACTCTCTTTTAGAAGAGATGGAAGTTAAAAAGTACGATAATAATCTTTATGTAAGCATTGTAGACGCAGTTACACAGCATAAGGATAAGATCGACGAAGTAATAAACAGACTTGCACCAGAATACGCTATTGCCGATATAAACCCTGTTAATCTAACAATTCTAAGGGGTGCAATTGCAGAAGCATTCATAAACCAAACAACACCAGCACCAATTGTTATAGACGAAGCTATCGAACTTAAGAAGGATATTAATCCAGACGAAAGTTCCAGCTCATTTATTAATGGAGTACTTGGTGCTATCCTAAAAGATGAATCAATTTTGGACGATCTTTCTGCTTTAAAGAAAGCGCCTGTTGAAGAAGCAGCATAAACAATATGGACGATAAAAAACTACAAAAATTTATAAAATTAATAGGATTAGAAGTAGATAAAGAACTATTGAAAGTAGCTTTAACTCACAGATCGTATATTAATGAGACTAAGAATAGAGCTTTAGAGCATAACGAAAGATTAGAATTTTTAGGAGATGCAGTTTTGGAACTAGTTGTTACCGAACATCTTTTCGAGAATCATAAAGATTTAAATGAGGGAATATTAACTAGTTTTAGAGCTGCTTTAGTAAAAACAGAAAGCTTAGCAGAAGAGGCAAAGAGATTGGGAATTGGAGAGTTTATTTTTATGAGTAAGGGAGAAGAGCAAAGTGGTGGAAGAGATAGACAATACATTCTTGCAAACACAATGGAAGCTATTGTTGGTTCGATTCATTTATCTTTAGGATACAAAGCTGCAGAAGGATTTATTCTAAAAAATATCTGCTATAAGTTACCAAAGATTATAGAAGGTAGAAGCGACATTGACGCTAAGTCAAAGCTTCAAGAAGTTGCCCAAGAAGCTGCTAAATTTACCCCAAGATACGAGCTTGTAAATGCAGTTGGTCCAGACCATAACAAAGTATTTGAGATGGCTGTATTTATCGATACTTACAATTTCGGTTCCGGTAAAGGTAAGAGCAAACAAGAAGCAGAGCAAAATGCAGCTTTAGACGCTCTAAATAACTGGGATACGCTTACTAAAAAGTATTTTGGCAAAAAGTAATAGTAAAAAGACCTATATATATGGTAAAATTCCAGTCGATCTATTTATTACAAAGTAGCAAGCTTTGCTTATTTAATTAATATTTAAGTTCACACAAATGGTTAGAATTAGATTAACAAGAACAGGAAAGAAAAATGAACCTTCTTACAGAGTTGTAATTTCACCTCAAAGAGAGAAGAGAGAGACTAGATTTCTAGAACTAATTGGTAACTACTCACCTAAAACTAAGGAATTTAATGTAAAAGAAGACAGAGTTAAGTACTGGTTAAGCGTTGGTGCTCAACCATCTGAAACTGTTAAATTTTTACTTTCAAAGAAAGGTTTATACGAATATAAGCCAACAAGAAATTTCCATGGTAAACCAGGAAAGAAAGCTACAGAAAGAGCTCCAAAAGAAGAGAAAGCAGCATAACCCTTCGATAAGCTCAGAGTGACAATAAAAGAATTTAAAAAGAACTCGAAAGAGTTCTTTTTTATCATTATAGACTGGCAAACGTTAGTTAGGTTCTTAGGATATCGGGGTTTGGGGTAAAAGGAGTTGTCAAATCCCACTCAAAAGTTCCGACGTCCTTTTACCCCAAATCTTTTTTCCATACTTTTTTAGATATAAAAAAGTATGAATTACTAATGGAGAGGCAAAGAAACAATGGTTAAGTTACAATCTATGAAATTTGGTGGTAACCGCTATGCGGTCAAGATCTAAGGAGTAAGTGTGTCTCCATTTGTAGTTGTAACTTGCTGAGCCTTCTGTTCTCTTAGTTGGATATATGCCTTCATTTGGTCGCTAATGCTCGCTGTAGCGGGTACATTTAGATAAAGTGCCTGTAAGTCCTTAGCTTGAAAGAATTGATATTTAACTAGATCAATTTTTAAAGACCATTCATTTGTCTGTTGGACCTCTCCTTGAGATAAACCAGTTTGATCTCTTAAAGACAAATCCATCTCTTTTACAATAACAAAATCATCTATCGTGTTTAACGATCCAATAAAGCTTTTAATATCTTCAAATCTACCCACAATCTCAAATATGAAAGGTACTTCCACTAGGTTAACATTACCAGTTAAGCCAGTATTACTTGCATCCGGTATAACTGTAGACTCAGTAAGTTTTTGAGAAACAATCGTTAAGTTGTTTTGTATTGTAAGTGCCGAAATCTTATCTCTAAATTTAATAACCTCAGTATTTTGAGAAGTAGCAATACTATTTACAATATCTAACTCAGATAGAATAGTGTCTGAATTTAGATCCAATGCTTTTACTTCACTAAGCTGGGTATTCAACTGTGTAACTTGATCGTTATTGTTAGTAACCTCGTCTAATTTAGCAAATACTTCGTTTATCTTTGGGATAACAAGTACAGCTATTATTGAAATAAATATTATAATTGTAAATATTGGAACGATGTAGAGTTTTAAAAACTTTGATTGAGCTTTTCGTTTTTCTTCCTTTGCTTTCTTTTGTTGTTCTATCTGTGGAATTATCATTGTTGTAATTTATTAATTTCAAAAGAAACAGCCATAGCCAAAGTTGATGAATCTGTAGAATCCTGACCAACTCTCCTAATGAATATATGCTCAACACTATCAGTCTTAGCTAGTAGATCTACAACTTCACTCACTTTTGAAAAGTCTGTAACATTAAGATTTAGAAAAAACTCACCGGTAATTTCTCTTTTATAGCTTGTAACATTTGCACTTCCAGCAAAAGTAGTATCAATGTTATCTGCGATTGCGATAAGATCTGTTAGCTTGATATCTTTTGTTAGCAATGGGTCTAAGGCCTTCGATTTTATAAATAGTTCTCCATTTTTTGCTTTCACTGAATCGTAACTAGAAATTTGGGCATTAACAGTTGCAATATTGTTTTTAGCTGCTTGTAGCGATGGTTGTACAAAGATAATATCTAACAAATTAAGTGCAAAGAACACAAATGCTGCAAAGAAAATTAACAAGAATGAATAGAGAACAGTGTTATCTCTTTCTTCAAGTTGTGCAACCTCCTCTTTTGATTTTGGCGGTATAAGGTTAAACCTAAACATTCTCGATTTTGATTTGTATTCTGATTGCATACTTTATCTATCTGATAATCCTTTTAAAGCTAATCCCAAGGCAACATTAAAACTTCTTACATTTATTTCTTTTATTTTCTGAGCCATTCCTCCATCAACCTCAATATTCTTTAAGGGATCGACTAAAACAGTTTCTATACCTGTCTTGGACTTAATATATTCATCTAATTTTGGTAAACCAGATCCTCCTCCAGTTAAGAAAATATCTTTTATTGGTTCGCCTCCAATCTTTTCTTGATAATAAGTTAATGTTCTTCCTATTTCGCTAATTAAGATTCCAATGATTGGTTCAATTGATTTAGCAATCTTGCCCTCATCTGCTGCGAAATCAATTCCATAAGTTACTTTATATTTTTCTGCTTGAACTGGATCTAAGCCAAAATCAGATGAAATTACCTTTGTAACTGCATTTGAACCTGTTCCAACAGATTGTGAGAATATAACTCCGCTATTTCTTGCCAAAATAATATTCGTATTCTCTGCACCAAAGTCAACAATCATTGTTGTTTGACCTGCAGGTACTTGATAACCATGGGAAATTAATCTAGTAATTGCTAATGATTCTGTTTCAATTGCTAGAAGTTCAATACCTGCTTTGGTCATAATATCTTGATATCTTGCAATCAACTGTTTTGGTGCAGCTACAACATACCAATTTACAAAAGTATTACCTTCTAGTTTCTTTTCATCAATATCTAAGTATGAGACATTTACTCCTTCTAAAGGTACGGGTAATAATGTTTTTAGTGAGAAGTGAATTGCTTCTTCTGTTTCTTCATCTTTAACTTTAGGTAAAGAGAGTAGTCTAGAATAAACAGCAACTTCTGGGACAGACATAACACAGTCTTTAGTGCCTATATTTGAGGCTTTAATAGCTTTTAAGACCTCTTCGGATAGCTTCTGGGATCCTTGCTCAGAATCGTTGTCTAACATTCCAATAGTCGTAGGCTGCGAGCTTAAAGTCTCAAGCTTAACCTGACTTCCATTATATTTTAGTTGAGCTACTTTTAAAGAATGATGTCCTAAGTTTAATCCAAAGAATGGAGGAATATCAGCCATATTAACAATTTTAAAATCTATAAATCAGTAAGAATTTATTGCACTATTAGAAATCAAAGCATAGTCAAATACACTATCCATCTGAGGAGCTAAAGGTATCTGAGTTATCACCTTTGCTAATGGTGAACTTGAATCGTTTGTATCTACACTAGTGGATATAAATTCTCTTACTTGGTATGGGAAAGCTGAAGCATTTTGTGCAACTACATTAAATTTAACACTTGAGTTATCTTGTTTAAGTCGTGGTGTAATAGTTAAATAGTAAACATAATCAGATGCTGCTAAACCATTAACTCCAGTATTTGTAATATTAAGTCTTGTGCCTAAAGGTTTGTTAGATGCATCTAATACTTGGTAGTTAATTTGATGATTAGGATTAGGCTGATTGTATGGATTATCTCCAACAAGACCATCATAAACTCCTGCTAAATCGTAAACATCTTTTATTACTTTCAAATTTCTACTTGAGTCTTGAGCAATTATTGAGAATTCCACTGCTGCCGGTTTATCCCAAGAGACATCTATTACTCCAGCATACCCAGCCAATTTAACTACAAAACTTCGATCTTTCTTAATTTCAAAGTTTTGGATATCCTTCTTATTAGTTACGTCAATATCAGTTTTAAAGTTGGTGTTTCCAGTAGTAGTGTCGACATTTGTACAATGATAGCTAATACTAGTTTGAACTGCGGTACAAGTATTGAAAACTGTAGGAAGAGTGTCTAAAACCTTATCGTATCTACCAAAATTATCGACAATTTTTCTAACCTCAGTTTCTGCACTATTATACAAAGTTTCGTATTTCTCGCTTGTAACTACTTGTGTTACATCTCTGTTGGATAAAGTTACAAGACCGACAATTACAATTCCGATGATAGTTAAGACAAGAAGAGTAATTAGTAAAACCTGTCCTTGTTGTGTTTTTTGTTGTTTAAAGTTCATAATTTCTTGTTGAAACAGATGTTTGTTTTATTACGTTATTAACGTTAAATGTTGGATTTGTATGAGAACCAACTAAAGTAATTAAAATATTTTGCCTCGCTTTGTTTGTTGAATCTGAAAACCCAACATCAAAACTTACTGTTGTAAATTTAATGTTAGATGTACTAGTGTAAACATTTACATTTCCACTACTTAATATCTGATCCTTACACATTCTATCACCACATTTTGTCCATTGGAACTTATCACCATTCAAAATAAATTCACAAGTTGTTGTTGATGTCCCTCCACCACCGCAATTTGTTAAGTTATCAGCGTTTCTAATATCTCTAGCTATTTGTGATGATACATTAGATACTTCTTCTCTTACAACACTTCTTGCTAGGATCTTAAAGGTAATTTGAAGGGAAAGAATAAGAACACTAAAAAGCATAGTCATTACTACGCCCATTATTCCTAGACTTACAATTATCTCAACAAGAGAATATGCTTTTAATCTTTTACTTTGCGACTTGGTTGAATGCTTCATACCTATTACTTTGGAAATTAACTATTATTGGATTATTGTCTTGGCTATTATAAACAGCAATAACTGTCATTTGATAGTAACTTTGAATACCGTTTGTAAGAATACTTCCAGTAACAGGAACTATCTTTACTTGAACACATACATTCGGTGTTGTTGTACCGGGAATATTTGCAGTTGTATCAGTAGCACCTGCAGTAGTATCAGTAGCACCTGCAGTAGTATTAGATGTATCTGATAAGGAAGCTGCACTAATTATATACTGGCTTCCTGCTGTGCAAGTAGTTATTTGATCGTCTTGTGTTTTTTCTAAATATGCAGAACCATTTATTCTTGTTAATTTAAAATATACTGGTGTTGGATTTTGAGTTGTTACAAAACTATTGTCTGTAACAGAAATATTCGAAGGTGACTTGATAATTTCCATTGCATTTACCACTAATCCATTAACATAGTCTTCAGTTTGATTTTGTCTTACCACAACGAAGGAATTCGAAACTAAAAGCATAGAACCAAGGATTGTAGAGGAGATTATTGCTAATACAATAAGTACTTCCACAAGGCTTGTTGCTTTAAGTCTTTTCTTCATTTTAATTTGTATTAATATTGTTACTTGATAAGTCTATGCTAATTACTCTTGAATTTCCAGTAGAAGAGTGAACAATTGTTATTGTGCAACTACCTGTAGAGTTCAATGCTCCATTGCTATCTACTGTTACTAAGTCGGATGTTAGCCTTGCGAAGCCAATTGTATTACAACCATTACTAGGTTGTATTTGAACGTTTAATATTTCGGAAGGTTTTGCAGATGCTGTATCATCTGTGCAAGTGACTCTACTACCGTTTTTTACACAAGTTTGAAAATTATAAGTTGTCGGTTGAAAAGCAACAGTTATATAGTCTGGGACTGTTGTAGAACTTCCAGGTTTAGTTACAGAGTTTCTTGCTCTGTTTTGAGTTGTTTGTAAAGCAGAGATTATGTCCGAATATGAGTTTTGAAGTTCTATTGTAGCTTTTACTTGAACTAATGCGTAAGTACTAAATCCAAGAAGGACTGCCATTATTCCCATTGCGATAATTGCTTCGAGTAGAGTAAAGGCTTTTTTCATTTTAATAACTTAAAGTAAATAGACTATATAACTGCATCCCAATTAGTAGTGTGAATACAAAGCCCATTAGAATTAATGGAACAAAAGGGATCAGAACACCTTTAAACTTTCTAACTATAAGCGAATACGTAATACCTACGATACTTCCCAGAATACATGTTAAAAAGAAACTAACAAAACCCATTGGTAGTCCTAAGGTAAATCCTATCATTAACATTAAGTAAATATCACCTTCTCCAATTGCTTTTTTGTTACTTAGCCTATTGATTATAAGTATAACTCCACCAAGAATAAGTCCAGCTACAATACTGCCTAAAGTTCCCATACTTACAAATGGAAAAGGCTCAACGCCATCTATTCTTATAATAAGCAATTTATAAATTCCAAAGAGAACGTTTGCTATTACTACAATTAGTACTACAACCTTCAAGAAATTTTCTGGAATACTTAAGTGAATAATATCGAATACTGCAAGATAGAGTAGGGAAACAAAAACAAAAGTAAACAGTACAGCTAATATTATTTGTTCAGTTATTGAAATACCGTTAACACTTAACTGAATAGTTAATCCCAAGGAAAAAATGATTCCAAAGAATGTAGCTGCTAGTTCTGTAATTCCGATAGTTGCTCTTTTGAAAGCAAGGTTAGCCATTTTCTTTTTATCTACAAAATAGATAAAGGGAATAAGTACAAAATCAATGTTTTTTCTTAGTTTTTTTTCTTCTATCTGAACTAGAAAAAGCTTTGATAGAATACTGGATAAGTATGCTGCGAGTATTGTTACAAAAATTGCCACTTCCTTAAGTTAAAAATTAAATGTTTAGTTCCAGGAAGTAACAGGAGGGCATTGTGAAGTACCTGAACCTCTAATACTTCCAGATTCTAATTGAACACAAAGTACGTAATCTGAATTAGAAATATTATTATAGTAATATCTTGTTCCATTGTCACTTGTAGAAGATGCCGGAGATAAGAAGCCTTTTAAAGCAAAATTTTTAAACCCAACAACACTTACTTGACCATTACTAAAAACAACATTAGCCTTTAATGGTAGGCTTAAAAACTGTTTTCTATAATCGTTTAGTATTGTTGTAACAGAAGCAATCGAGTTGTTTCTTTCTACATCCCGTGCGTTCTTTTGGACTATCCCTATTCCTACAATGCCTAACGTAATAAGGACGGCAATTACTGCCATCCCTATTGTTAGTTCTATTAAAGTAAAAGCTTTTTTACTTTTCATTATGTTCAGAAATTAATTAGGTGTTAATGCTGTTGTACATGCAGTTCCACTATTACCTAACTGAATATCAAATGCACCAGCACCTGCTCCTTCAATTCTTGCACCTAAACCGTAACTTCCTCCGTTAGATGTATAACAGTATTGAGTATGTGAGTCATCAGTAAGACTTGCACTAGCAGTAGTTGGACCTTTTAAGTCTAGAATCTTGCTTGAGTTAATAGACATTGATGTTGTTGTAAATACAACTCCACCAGTTCCAGCACTTGGAAATACACCAAAGTTACTAAAATAAGTGTTAATTGCTAAGTTCATAGAATTAACTGCGTCTCTTCTCTGAGTATTTCTTAAAGATTGCTGTACAATACTAATTCCAAGGATGGACATAGTCATAAGCACTCCAATAATACCCATAGCTACCATAAGCTCGATAAGCGTGAATGCTTTCTTCTGTTGCATATAGCTAATATATAAAAAATAAAATTACTTATTTACAATCTGTCCAACTTGATAAATTGGAAGGTAAATTGCGATAGCCATGAAACCTACTAAAACTCCTACTATCACTAAGATAAAAGGCTCTATAAGTTTTGTCAAGTTTCCAGCAATCTGGTCAACTTCACTTTCGTAAAATGCTGCTAAATCTTTAAGCACAACATCTACACTTCCTGCTTCTTCACCGGTAGCTATCATTCTAATGATTATTAATGGGAAAGCATTCTTAGTATTAAACTTAGCTAAAGCAATTGCTAATGACGAACCTTTTGCAAGGTCTTCTTTTGCACCTAAAACGATATCTCTAAAAACAACGTTTCCAGTAGCTCTTCCTACAATATCTAATGCTTCTATGATAGGAATTCCACTAACCATAAGCATCGAAAGTAATCTACAAAATTCAACAATTTCTATTTTTTGTAGTAAATTTCCGAATACTGGTAGTCTTAATTTAAATGCATCAAATTGCTTTCTTCCATTTGGTGTACCAACGTAATACTTGAATAGAAGATACAGAGATACTATTACTATTACCGTAATTATTAGACTAGGGATATTTGTAAAGATATTACCTATTCCTACTAATACATTTGTAACAAATGGTAATTCAGTTTGTCCTAAACTCGTATATAACTGTTTAACTTGAGGTACCATAACAACAATCATCAGTATTAAAACTGCGATCATTACAACGAAAATAATTGCAGGGTATATTAAAGCTCCTCTTATTTTTCCACTTAAGTTCTTAGATTTTTCTAAGTCATCTGCAATCTTAAGTAGAATCTCGTTTAAATTACCCGATTTTTCTCCAGCAGCCATTAAGTTAACTTGAACTTCGTTTAAAATTCCAGCCTCTTTCCTGAATGCATCGGATAGAGCGGTACCAGCTTCAATCATTCTATAGATCTTTGTTAACTTTTCTTTTACTGTATCTTTATCTGCTTGTTGGACAAGGATATCAATAGCTTGAATAATAGGGATTCCAGCACCAACCATTGTAGAAAGTTGTCTTATTAAAACAACCTTTTCTTCTAAACTCATTCCACCGATTTCTATATTAAGAAGTTTTTTAAAGTTAACTCCTACGTTTTCTTGCACAATAACCGGCATCATTCCCTGAGAATTAAGGTACTCAATTACTTCGTTTTGAGTTTCTGCCTCTTTAACTCCTTCAATTCTTTGTCCTGTATTTGCAACCGCAATGTATTTAAATTCCGACATGTTTTTTATTTAATTAATTTCTTTGTAACAAGATATCAAAATCTGCTGGTCTATTTGCTATTACCTTAGCAACATCCGAAGACACTTTGCCTTCTTTTACTAATTTGACTAGAGATTTTTCCATAGATATCATACCTAAATCTGCTCCAGTTTGGATAATATTATCAAGTTGTATGCCCTTACTTTCTCTAATTGTATTTTTAACTGCTGATGTAGCAATAAGGATTTCCATTGCTGCAACTCTTGAATTATTTAAAGTTTTTACAAGTCTCTGAGAGATAACTGCTTGAATTACTGATGCTAACTGCACCTTAACCTGTTCCTGCTTTTCTGCTGGGAACATGTCAATAATTCTATCAATTGTCTGTGAAGCGCTATTTGTATGTAATGTTGCAAATACCAAGTGTCCAGTTTCTGCAATTCTTAATGCAGCTTCTACTGTTTCAAGGTCTCTCATTTCTCCAACAAGTACAATATTAGGGTCTTGTCTTAAAATTGCTCTAAGTGCATTCGACCATGACGAGAAGTCTTGTCCGAATTCTCTTTGGTCAACAATACTCAATCCTTTAGGGAAAATATACTCAACGGGATCTTCCAAAGTTATTATGTGTTTAGCATCTGTTAAGTTTATTAAGTTGATGACTGATGCAATCGTAGTTGATTTTCCACTTCCTGTTGGGCCAGTAACCAGAACCAAACCATTAGGATATTTCGAGAACTCTTTCATTAAAGGAGGTAAATCCAGCTGCTCTACAGTAGGAATTGTTTCCGAAATAACTCTAGCAGCAATAGCAAAAGTACTATTTTCCTTGAAAATATTAATTCTAAATCTTCTTGCATCTAATGTGTACGTCATGTCATATTCAAATATCTCTTCTATCTTTACGGTTCTACCTTTAAGAAGCTGTTTAACGTAATCTACTGCGAACTCCGGTGTAACTAAAGGTGACTCAATTGTTTTTAACTCCCCATTAACTCTTATCATTACTCTATAACCCACAGATATATGGACATCGGATGCGCCTTGTTTCATTGCTTCCTGTAAGAAGTCGTCAAGCTTATATGATTTATTTGTAAGTCCTGCAGTTTCAACCGATGGCAAAGCAGCAGCAGGTGCTGGACTGACAGTAGGCTGAATACTATTAAGATTGTTTAGCCTATTTAGTTTCTCATCTAAATTATTTGCTGGATCCTTAGGTGCTTGAAGTACTGGTAGAGTGCTTTGTACTGGTCTCGATGTCTCAGTAACGATAGGCTTTACTTCAATTTGATCAGTTGGTGCTACAGCCTGTTTTACTTGATTTGCAATATCCCCCACAGGTGTCTGAGCAGATACTACTGGCTTAGGCATTGTACTAGCAAGATTATTAATTGCATTGCTTAAATTATTAAATTCTTGCTTTTGATTTACAATTTGCTGAGTTGGCGTTGGTTTAATTTCAATAAGTGCTTGAGGTACTTGTACAGGGGTTACAGGTATCTCTTGCGCTCTTGGTAATTCTTTATTTGGTAGTGGAGCTAAAGTCACATTTGTTGGTATAGGTGCAGTTGCATCATTCGGACTTACCGCTGGTGTAGGGTTTGCATTTCTATTTCCTATATTTATTAATGGCATTTTAGACTTTTAATATTTTATTCATTTCTAACTCTTAGAACTTCTTCTAAGTTTGTAACACCCTCTAAGGCTTTCATAAATCCGTCTTGTATCATTGTAATCATTCCTTCAGAAATTGCAATATCATTGATTGCCTTAATAGTTGACTTGGTAACTATAGCAGCGGAAATCTTCTCACTCATTTTTAAGGCTTCAAAAATACCTGTTCTGCTTGTATAACCAGTATTGTTACATTTCGGACATCCGACTGGCTTGTATAAAACAACTTTATCAGTATTTTTATCAAAATGTAACTTCAACTCATGGTCTGCACTATAAATATTAAATTCTTTAAGTACATCCAACTCCTTATGTATTTCAATCATCATGTCTTTTCCAGCTTCAAAGGATTGCTTACAGTTATTACATAAGACTCTAACCAAACGCTGTCCAACAACAATATTTACAGTCGAAGAGAGTAAGAATGGTTCGATACCCATATCTAATAAACGAATAAATGCTCCTCCAGAGCTATTTGTATGGATCGTAGAAAGAACTAACCTACCAACTAATGCAGATTGAATAGCAAGTGAAGCAGTTTCCGAATCTCTAATTTCTCCAACCATAATCACATCTGGGTCTTGTCTTAAAAAAGATCTCAAACCGCTTGCAAATGTAAGTCCAACCTCAGGATTGATTTGTACTTGATTAACTCCATCAACTCTAATTTCAACTGGGTCTTCT